>JAGQPV010000211.1 GCA_020426545.1 Planctomycetaceae bacterium | reverse complement strand
CGGAGCCGGGAGGTGCCACGATGTGCAGCCTGCGTTTTCCGGCTGCCAGCTGCTGGCGGGCAATCTCCACCACATCCTGCTGCGAGGGACGCAGCCTGCCGCGAAAGCGAATCTGTGGAAACGGGACCGGCCCGGCCTCGCCGGACTGAGGGAGCTGCGGCACAGCGAAGGATTCCTTGTGAGTCCTCTGGCGAGGCTGGAAAGTCGATGTTATTCAGTTGAGCGACATGACACGACGTGGGCTGCCTCGGACCGGGTTCGACTGGCCTCCAGCGGCTGGCTGTGCCTGACGGGACATCTCCCGTTATTCTGCAGGCCGAACAGCAGTTGCCACCCACATGACGGGGAATTGTGCCAGTGTATGCCGTTGTCTGCCGCGAGTATGGCCCGCCGAATGTGCTGGAGTATATCGAATGGCCCGAGCCGGAACCGCAGCCGGGTGAAATTCTGATTCGTACGGAAGCCGTCGGGCTGAACTTTGTCGATACCATGCGTCGCAGCGGCAGGCACCCCAGCCCGCCGCCATTGCCGTTCATTCCGGGAATTGAGCTGTGTGGGCAGGTGGTGGCCGTGGGTGACGGCGTGGATCGGTTCTCACCTGGGCAGCGGGTCATTGGCCGCTGTGTGACTCACGGGGCCTGTGCCGAACTGGTGTGCGTGGAAGCCCGGTTTGCTGTGCCCTGCCCGGAGGAACTCAACTCCGTGGAGGCCGCCAGTGTCTTTGTTACCGGTCAGACGGCCTTTCACGCCCTGCATACGGCAGGCCATCTGCAGTCCGGCCAGACTGTCCTGGTGACGGCGGCGGGCGGAGGGGTTGGCCTGTGGGCGGTGCAGCTGGCCCGGGCAGCGGGGGCGACAGTGATTGCCGCGGCTGGCAGCGACGGGAAACTGGCCGAGGCCGCCACATTTGGAGCGCAGATTACGGTCAACTACCGACAGCCGGGCTGGAGTGAACAGGTCAACGAGGCCACGGACGGGAAGGGGGTCTCGCTGATTGTGGAGTCCGTCGGTGGGGAGGTGTTTCAGCAGTCACTGAACTGCTGGGCCGCAGGCGGCCGGATGGTGATTTACGGCGAGGCTTCGGGCACGCCGGGTGTCCTCACGGGCGATCAGCTGCTGTTCGGGAATCGTTCGGTGCAGGGGCTGGCTGTGGGCACGGTGATTGAAAATGAACCGCTGATGCGGTCCACCATGGAGGCACTGCTGGAACTGATTCGCAGCGGTACAGTGCGGGTTCCGACGGGAACGGTACTGCCTCTGCGGGAAGCAGCCCAGGCTCACAGCCTGCTTGAGTCGCGGCAGGTGAAAGGAAAAGTGGTGCTGCTGCCCTGAATTCCCAGCGGCTTACGGGTGGCCGCGAATGGCCTGTACAGCGGCGGCCTCAGTTCATGGTGGCGTCGCGGTACGATTCCCCCAGCAGCAGTAGAATCTCCGCGTACTGAATCTGCCGGGTCAGCTCGATCAGTACTTTGTCTTTCACCTCGAGGCTCCGCGAGCAGAGATCCACAAATTCCGTGGCATGCCACATGCCTCCGCTGGTCAGACGGATGCTCCAGCCGGTGGCATCCGGGTGACTGCTGGCGTTCAGCAGCTCATCGGTGATGGCCGCCAGTTCAGGCGCGGCCGGGTGCATCCCGAACTGACGGCACCAGTACCGGGCGTTGCTGTAGTCCGGCTCCCGACGATGGACAATCATGTGCCAGCAGTCGCCTGCCTGCCGTCGTCCCTGGCCCTGCACGCTTTGTGAGACGGCATGACTCTGTTCCGCCAGATCATGCAGCAGCAGCAGCCCTGCCAGAACCGCCGTGGCATCGGCTGCGGAAACGGCTGTACGGATCAGCCGCCGGGGATCCAGGTCGAGCAGTTTCTGCTGCAGCCAGGCCGGGGCCGGAGACTGCTGCTGCAGCAGCGAGGGCAATGCCGGTTCCACTCTGGAGCAGAGCAGATGAAAGGATTTGCCGGCTTCGGGGAGCGCAGCCAGCAGCGGCCACAGTCCGGTTCGTTTCGTGTCGGTACCGATCTCCGCTTCAATTGCATCGATGAGGTCGGCCCGACGTGCCAGAATCACACCGGCCAGTTCCGGCTGGATCACCAGAGGGCCCAGACGCGGCGGCAGTTGCTGAAGCAGAGCGGCCGGAGAGAAGTTCCCCGCTGGCTGATCGTCGGTCTGTTCCTGCAGATGAAGGTGCATGCCCGCGCCCGGCGGTTCCGGAGTACAGACGATCTCCTCCAGGGCAGAAGCTGCTTCCGGCAGTTCGGCCAGACGGCGGGTATCCGCCAGGGCCACCCACTCGGTGGTCCCGCGGTTCAGTTGTTTCTGCAGTTCGGCGTGTCCGATGCTGTCCGTCCCGGCCTGCCCGGCCGGCTTGAGTCGCAGACCGGAGGTATTGTCGAGACCGGCTTCCGCCGCCGATCGTACCCCGAAGCAGTACAGATCAATCATCGTCGTGATTCCGCTCATGCGGGTCGCTCCTTGCTGCATGGCCGACACAGGTGTGCCGTCGGGCGTGTGCATTGTATCAGTGCCGCTTGTGCCACGAGGGGGAACCACCCGCGGACGGCCGTCACCTGGCAGCAGCTTCAGTTCCTGGCGAACTACTCAGGCCACGGGGAAGAGCGATTCCGACCGTGGGAAGCGGTGTTCCGCCCGTTCGTGCTGATGTTCAGCAGAGAGGTTCCTGTGGAAACCCTCCGGGATTCGGCCCGAAACCACAACTGTACGGCTCGAAATACCGAACTCAACCGTGTGGAATTGGATACTGGTCACCCGGTCAGTAATACGGGAATCCTGGGAAGATGGACAGTTTCCTGCTGTCATTCGCTCCTTCACCTCTTTATCCTCAATTCTTCACGGGTTCCACGTGCCGGGGAAAATATGCCCGGTGAATCTGGCTGGCCTGAGGCCACATGGAATTTTCAGTCGGCGATAATCCACGGATGATTCACACAGCCGCTGCTCACAGGATGGATTGGAAGCTCGCAGGGATTCTCCCTGTTCGCATTCGGCCGTACCGATTGCCGCTCCGATCCCGGAGGCAGGCGGAATGAACACGATTCTGACAGGTTACGAGGTCAGCGGAGCCACCTGGTTCTACCTTTCGCTGCTGCTGATCCTCACCGTTTTCTTTCGGTTCAACCGATTCTGGTCGGTGCGGAACCTGGACCTGACGTTACTGCTGCTGACATCGCCCGGGCTGCTGCTGATCGAATACGACAGAACATTCGGTTATGGCTGGCTGTTTTCGGTAGCGGGGCTGTTTCTGCTGCGGGTCTTTTTTGATCCGCTGTTCGAGCGGCGACCACGTCTCGACCAGAACCTCAATGTGGCCGGGCTGTGGTTTCTTTGCGCCTCCACCTTTGCCTTTCTGATGGCCATTATCATCACGCAGCCGGTTTCCGAATCCACCGCCCAGGTGGTGCGGCGGGCCGACCAGATGATCCGTCGTCAGGAGACTGTGGAACAGCCTGCTGTCGGGGGGCCGGCGACATCGCTGCTGGCTGCCCCGGTGGTTCTGGCCTCCGGAAGTGAGCCGCTGGACCTGCCCGAGCGGGATGCCGGCCTGGAAGTCATTGCGGCACGCAGCCTGGCCATCCTGGCCCATACCGCAATGATTGCCGCCCTGCTGCTGATTGGCCGCTGGCACTTCGGGGATCTGCAGATCGGGCTGGCCATGGCCACATTGTATCTGCTGCTGCCCTGCACCGCGCTGGATGTCGGCCAGGTCAATCATGTGCTGCCTTCGGCGCTGATTCTGTGGGCCTTCGTCTGCGTCCAGCGACCGGTCCTGGCGGGCCTGTTCATGGGGCTGGCCTGTGGCACCGTGTTCTTTCCCGTGTTTCTGCTCCCACTGTGGTTTGCCTTTTATCGGTGGCGGGGCAGTCTCCGTTTTGGCGGCGCAATGGCCGCCACGGGTACCCTGCTGGCCGGCACCTATGCTCTGACTTCGGCCGATGTGCGTTCCTTCAGTCGGCAGATTCTGGGGTCCATCGACTGGAGCGTGCTGGAGTTTCACAGTGGTACCGGTGATGGATTCTGGAGCAGCTACGACTCGGCCTGGCGGATTCCGGTGGTGGCCGCGTATGCCATCATGCTGGTGGTGCTCACGATCTGGCCGGCCAGAAAGAACCTCGAGCATCTGATTGCCAGTTCCGCAGCGGCTGTGATCGGCACTCAGTTCTGGTATCCGCAGCAGGGGGGCGTGTATGTGCTGTGGTACCTTCCGCTGGCGCTGCTGCTTGTTTTCCGTCCGCGACTGCTGTCGCATGTTGCTCCGGAATTCCGCCAGCAGACTGCCGCAGTTCCTCAGTCACCGGTGCGACGTCAGCGGGAACCCGTCGCCTCCGGTGCGGGCCTCAGCCAGTTTCTCCGCTGAATCTCCCGCAGGTCCCTCGGTGTCACTTCACGGTTGCCGCGTTCTTTCGGATCGCGCAGTGGCCCCTGCCCGGGAATGACATCGCTTCGGACAGTCCTCCTCCGCCGGGGGTTCACCTGGCGTGCCGGCCTGAGGACTGTTTCTGACCGACGGCTCCTGCTTCCGGCTTAACCCGCTTGCGTTTCCGCCGCTTACCGGTTGAGATCGCATGTGTGAAGACTGATGTTATGGTCCGCGGGATGGGGCGGGCTGGCGGATACCGGGTTTCCGGTCCGGTCGGTCCGAAGAGTCCTTCCGTGCGAAGTCCTGGTTGAACAGGGCCGGGCCACAGTGGTTGAGGTCTGATTTCTCTAATTCGCCGGGAGACTGCGATGCGCCGCTGCAAGACTGCCCTGCTGGTTTGCGCTCTGACTCTGCTGCTGCCTGCTCTGGCTTCAGCTCACTATCTGTGGGTGACGGTAACGCCGGATGGAGAAGGCCCCGGCCGCACGAACATCTACTTTGAGGAAGGCCCGCACGTGGGAGACGGGTTCTATCTGGATCCCTTCATTACCCGGGGCAAGACCTGGATTCGCACGGTCGAGTCGCCGGAGCCGGTGGAGCTTGAGATCTCTGAGATCAATAAGGCCGATAAGAAGCAGCGGTGGCTGACAGGCCCTCTGACCGCGGCGGCTCCGCGGAGTATCGACAGTTACGGCAAATGGGGCGTGTACCGTTACGGCAAGACCGATGTGCTGCTGCATTATTACGCCCGTCATCTGGACGTTTCCGGCCATGAGGAACTGCACGAACTCGGCCGGGCGGAAAAATTCGCTCTGGATATCGTGCCTCATGAAACCGACGGAGCGATGGAGCTGACGGTTCTGTGGGAGGGTAAGCCGGCTGTCGATCGGGTTGTGTTTCTCCGGGGGCCGAAAGGATTCCGGCAGAATCTGAAGACCGACGAGAAGGGGCAGGTTCGCTTCGAACAGAAAGAAGCCGGCCAGTACCTGATTCGCACGAGCTACGACGAAGTCGGCAAGGGCGGAACCTTTGAAGGCAAGGAATACTCGCTGACCAGGCACAACGGCACACTGGTCATTCGGCTGCCTGTCGGCCCGTAACGCTCCCAGGGGCCTGGCGGGGGATCTGGTTTCGGGAAAACCAGCACTGTATTCAGCAAACCTGGCGCCGGCAGGTATTCCGCAGTCTGCCGGTGCCGCCACTGCTGAGAATTCGCAACGCGACCGAGTGAAGCACAGGATGAAGACGATGTTGAATGGACGGGCGAAAGTGAAACCTTTGTGGAACCGTGCGGCACGGGGAATTCTGCTGCTGCCGCTGCTCCTGCTGACCGGTGGTTGTGGCTCCGAGGCAGATGACCCGGCAGCGGGAGAGGTTCCGGTGCCTGTCGCACCCTCCGCAGAGAGCGAAGCGGCCCGGCAGGCAGAATCGACGAAGGGTTCCGCGGCGGCGACTGAAGACGTGGCGGGAACAGAAACCCGGCGATTCGGACAGCTGCGGCTGGAAATTCCCTCCAGCTGGCGGGAGAACCAGCTGTCGGGGATACGGGCGACGATTCTCGATGCCAGTTATGGAATACCCGCGGCTGATGAAGCGATCGAGGTGACCTTCTCTACGATTGGCGGAGGAATCGTTGATAATCTCAGCCGCTGGGAAGGTCAGTTCCAGCGGGAACCGGGGGACAGCCCCGTTCGCCGCACCATCGACGTGGATGGTACCGATGCGACCTGGATCGAAATCAGCGGCACATTTACCGCGCGGGCCGCTGGTAATCCTGGACCGCACCCGGAATGGATGCTGCTGGGGGCTGCCATTCCGCTGGGTGACCGTGATTTTTACGTCAAGCTGACCGGCCCCCGGGCGGCGGTGATTGAGCTGAAAGACAGCGTGTTTGACATGGTGAAATCGGCCCGCCTGGAATAAGCGGCCCTCGCCGAAAGTTCCGACAGAGGGCCGACGGTCTGTGCGGAAGGATCACGCCGATTGCCCTTTCCGCGTGCCTGCGGCAACAGGAAAGCGGTGCGAGTGGCTGAACGTGAGCGACTGATGGTGAGCCACGGACAGGGAGCGGCAGCGAGCGGCAGGAGATTGCTGCCTGCCGGGCCGGTCAGGAACAGGTCTGTTCCCCGGGCACCATCACCATCCAGCCCACGTTGAATCGATCGGTGACCATGCCATAGCAGGGCGACCAGAACGTCTGGCTCAGCGGCATCTGGACCGAGCCACCCTCGGCCAGAGCATCGAACGCCTGGTGTGCTTCGGCTTCCGTCGGAACAGTCAGTGCCAGCCGAAAGCCGTCGAATGACGACTCTTCTCCGCACCCGTCCGACATCATCAGGCTGACGCCCTGAATTTTCACGCTGGCATGCATGACCTTGTTCTCATAGCCCGGGGCCAGCATTCCCGGCGGGGCGGGATCCGGGCTTTCACTGAACCGCATCAGCATCTCAAGCTCCGCATTCAGTTTGGCGCGGTAGAACTCAATCGCCTCTTCACAGCGGCCACTGAAAAACAGATAGGGAGTAATCGTCGCTGTCGTCATTGGTCAGTTCCTGGTGCAGGGTGTTTCTGCGGAAGTGAGTGCCTGGGATTTCTGCCTGGAAATCGGGACGGTGGACCACCGCCTCCGGGAGTCATGTTCCCATAGAGGGATCAGTCATTTGCTTCCGTTCGGGCTGTCGCCGGCGCTGGTCGGCAGTTCGTTGCCCTCGCCGGACAGCAGGCCGGAGACGTCAAAAATCGGCCGGATTTCAACCGTCCCCTTGCTGGCGGGCGGGAGACGGCTGGCGACTGCAATCGCCTCGTCGAGGTTCTCCACATCGATGATGTAGTAGCCGCCCAGCTGTTCCGTGGTTTCGGCGAAGGGGCCATCCGTGATCAGTTGCTTTCCCTCCCGAATGCGGAGACTGGTTGCAGTCTGCACGGAGTGCAGCGGGGCCGAGGAGAGCAGCTTGCCCTGTTCCGCCAGCTCGCGGGAAATGGCGGAGGACTCCACCATGCAGGCTTCTCGCTCCTCTTCCGTCCAGGTACTCTCCGCTCCATAAATCAGCAGCATGTATTTCATGATCGCCTCTGTTTCTGTTGCAGCGGGCAGTTTCTGCTTTAACCGGCAGCCGGTGGAAACGCCTCAGGCACGCTGATGGCGACCGACCATGAACTGGTGCCACTGACCATCTTCTCCCAGCATCTGCGAGCGCAGTACCCAGGAATTTTCGTCGACTATTTCGAAAATGTCCTGGTACTTCGCCATGCCGTTGCCATCGAAGGCTGGCCCCTCCACATCAAGGATGAGCTGCTTCCCGCTTTCATCCAGGCTTCCATCGTAAATCCACAGATGGGTCATCATCGAAGCGACGAAGGTTCCGAGGTAGCGTTCGCGGGCCGGGTCGTACCCGAGCGTAAACAGCGATGTCCAGTTCCCGTCCTCGGGTGTGGAGCCTTCGCATTCGAGCAGAATCCATAATCCGCCCAGCGACCGGGCCGCGACTTTGCCGGTCGTGATTGTCGGCGGGCTGTCGGGGCCCATGGAACATTCATGGGTGAACGTCCAGTTGCCCAGCAGGCTGTTGAACCACTCGTGTTCCGACTGAGGTTTTGCAAACATTCCTGTGCCTCTTCAGTTCGACCAGAGACTGGCCGGGTTCATTCGGGGAGATCAACGCTGTTTCCGGCTTCCTGCAGCCGGGCCATATCGAGCTTCGTCATCTGCATCAGGGCCTGCATGACCGCCGGGGCCCGTCGGGGATCGGACATCAGCTCCGGCAGAATGGAAGGCACAATCTGCCATGAGAGACCATATCTGTCCGTGAGCCAGCCGCACTGTCCCCGGGAATCCGCCGCTGACAGTCCGGTCCACAGGTGGTCGATTTCGGACTGGTCGGCGCAATCGACCGACAGCGAGATTGCCGGGTTGAACCGCTCCTGCGGCCCGCCATTCAGGGCCAGAAACTCAATTCCCGCGAGGCGGAACTCCACCACCAGTGGCCGGCCATCCGGCCCGGGAACGACACGGTCGATTCGAGAATCCGGAAAGACCGAAACGTAGAAGCGGGCTGCTTCTTCCGCCTGAGTATCGAACCACAGACACGTTGTGATCTTCTGCCTGGCCATTGGTGTTTGTCCCTCGGTCCCGCGGAGTTTGCTTTCGTCTGGCCGGGTATGGAGTGCTTCCGGAGCCAGGCGGCTGTGAAGTAGTCGATTGGGGAAGGAAGGAATCGACAGCAGGGCGAAGATTTTTTCGCGGCGAAAGCAGGTTTTTCGTAACCGGTTTTCAGAGAACAGGTTGGGCGGCGGCCCTGCTGGCGGACCAACGAAAAAGGAGCACGAACCCCGGGGGATTCGTGCTCCTGAAATCTCTGGTCTGTCCTGCAGCTCAGGCACCGGTCGTCGGCCTCGCGGCCGGCAGTCGGGGGGCTCAGTAAGTGTAGC
>JAGQPV010000210.1 GCA_020426545.1 Planctomycetaceae bacterium | reverse complement strand
CTATGTGGTGAAGACGGAAGTGCAGGATGGCGAGACCCGCGACGACAACAACGAACGCAGCTTCCCGCTGACCGTGGTCGATGGCACCGTGCGCGTGCTGCTGGTGGAAGGCGAGGGGCGGTGGGAGTTTCGGTTTCTGGATAACGCATTGACGCGGGATGAAAACGTGGAAGTGCGGCATGTGGTGTATCGCCAGCCGTTTCTGCAGGTACTGCCGCGTCCGTTTTTCCCGAGAACTCTGGCGGAAGCGGGGGAAGCTCACCCGGAGGATTCACCCTTCGCCGAAGCCGACCTGGTGGTGGTGGGCGATGTGGCGCCGCATGAATTCGGCCCGGCTGCCTGGGACGAACTGGAGAAGCATGTGGTCGATGGAGGCGGGACGGTGGTGCTGCTGGCCGGCCGGGAATGGATGCCTCTGGCTCATCGCAGTGCGGCCCTGTCCCGCATGCTGCCGGTGGACAAGCTGGCCGCGATTGAAATTCAGGACGAAATCGCCGCCATGTCGCCTCCGGGAGATCGCGGGTTTCGGCTGAATCTGACACCGGAAGGAGAGCAGGCCAGCTTCCTGCAGTTTGATACCGATGGAATTATCAACCGGCAGATCTGGGCGCAGCTGCCGGGGCATCTGTGGGGATTAAGAGGGACGGCCAGCCCCACGGCGGTGGTACTGGCCCGGAGCAGCGTACCGGGTGAAGCTCCCGACCCGCTGCAGTCCGACCGCGACGACGCGATTTTCGTACGGCAGCAGTACGGGTTCGGGCAGGTCGTGTGGATGGGGATCGACAGCACGTGGCGGTGGCGGCACCGGGTGGGGGATCGCTTTCATCACCGTTTCTGGGGACAGCTGGCCCGCTGGGCGACCGACAACCGGGCTGCGGCGGGGAACGACACGGTGCGGTTTGGTCCGCAGACCTCCGCCGCGGAAGACGGCGATGCGGTGGTGTTTCGCGCGGTGTGGAGTCAGACCTGGCTGCGGCAGCATCCCGAGGCTTCCGCGCGGGTGGACCTGTATCAGCGGGAAGCGGGCGGGACCGGTCGGGCGGTGGGCAGCTTCGCGTTATCTCCCCTGGAGAAGCGGCCGCTGGTGCACGAAGGACAGTCTACTTCGCTGCCGGAAGGCGAGTATGTGGCGCGACTGGTGATTGACGGCGGAGACCCCGGGGCCGAGCCGGTGGAAGCGCTGCTGTCGGTTGGCCCGCGAAAAACTCCTGAACTGACGGACGTCAGTTCCGACCGGCAGTTACCCGACCAGATCGCCCTGCTCACGGGCGGGCGGGTTCTCACACCCGATCAGGCACGCCAGCTGCCGGAACTGCTGTCCGGTGAGGATGAGCAGCTGTCGCACCGGGATGATGTGAGCCTGTGGGATCACTGGCTGCTGCTGCCTCTGTTTTTTCTGCTGCTGTCGGTGGAGTGGGTGGTCCGCAAGCTCAACGGCCTTCCCTGATGTGACCTGTCGGGCCGGCCGCGCGAGTAAGACGCTGCTGGAAACAGGTGCTGCGCTTTCCTTCCCGCGTTTCATCAGCGATCATTCAGATCTGCGGGGTGCCCGGCGGCACCCGCACAATGCTTCGTGGCGATCGTCTGAATTTCGTCAGTGACTGGTGACAGTCGGCCAGCCGCTGCGAACGTCACTTTCTGCCTGCTGCTGTGGGAAGACTCACGGATGAATCCTTTGCCAGATGGCCTGGTGGCCTGTTTGGAGACGCTCAATCCCCGTCAGCGGGAGGCTGCCACCCATGGCGATTCGCCTCTGCTGATTGTGGCCGGAGCCGGCACAGGAAAAACGACGACCCTGGCACACCGTGTGGCCTGTCTGATTGCCCGTGGAGTCGATCCGTCCCGCATTCTGCTGATGACCTTCACCCGGCGGGCGGCAGCGGAAATGCTGCGGCGGGTCGATCATCTGCTGGAAACGTCCGGGTTGTCGGCCAGTCGGGCGGATTCTGGCCGCCGACTGGCCGTGAGCCGGCGGTTGTGGGGGGGCACCTTTCATTCGGTGGCGACACGGCTGCTGCGGCGGCATGGCGGGCTGATTGGCCTGCAGCCGGAATTCACCATTCTGGACCGATCCGACGCGGAAGACCTGCTGAATATCGTTCGCAGCGAGGTCGCCCCGGCCGCGGAAGACGCCACGCGGTTCCCGCTGAAGGGCACCTGCCTCGATATCTACAGTCGGTGTATCAATACCCGGCAGCCGCTGGCCGGCATTCTCGAGTCGGCCTTTCCGTGGTGCCGGGAGCACGAAGAGTCGCTGAAAGAGCTGTTCCGGCAGTATGTCGATCGTAAGGAAGCTCAGTCGCTGCTGGATTACGACGACCTGCTGGTCTTCTGGCATGCTCTGGTGACCGACGAAGCAGCCAGGGCCGCGCTCGGCGATCCGTTTGACTGTGTACTGGTCGATGAATACCAGGACACCAACGTGCTGCAGGCGGAGATTCTGCGGGGACTGTGCCCGCAGGGAACCGGGCTGACGGTTGTGGGCGACGACGCGCAGTCGATCTATTCCTTCCGGGCGGCCACCGTCCGGAATATTCTCGACTTCCCGGAGGAATACCCCGGCACGGAAGTGGTGCTGCTGGAGCAGAATTACCGCAGCACGCGGCCCATTCTCGAGGCGACGAACCGCGTGATCGCGCTGGCGGCGGAGCGGCACGCGAAAACGTTGTGGACCGATAAGGAAGCCGGCAGCCTGCCCGTGGTGGCCCAGCTGCAGGATGAAGACGAGCAGACGGACTTCGTCGTGGCGGAAATTCTGCATCACCGGGAACAGGGGATTCCGCTGCGACAGCAGGCGGTTCTGTTTCGGGCGTCGCATCACAGCCTGTCGCTGGAAGTCGAACTGTCCCGCCGGAATATTCCCTTTCATAAATATGGCGGGCTGAAGTTTATTGAGACGGCCCACATTCGGGATCTGCTCGCGTTTCTGCGGCTGGCGGAAAACCCGCGGGATTCCGTTGCGGCATTGCGGGTGCTGATGCTGCTGCCGGGAATCGGTCGGAAACGGGCCGGGACGCTGCTGGAGCTGATCGATCCGACGGGCCAGCCGTTCTCTGCCTGGAAACAGTGGCAGCCGCCAGCGGACTGCCGCATGGAGTGGACCGGGCTGACCAGCATGCTGGAGCATCTGACGTCGGGCGATCGCCTGAATTCCGATCCGTCGCCGCAGGTTGATCTGGTCCGCCGGTATTACACCCCTCTGCTCGAGAAGCGGTACGATCGTGCTCAGCCCCGGCTGAATGATCTGGAGCAGCTGGTGCATATTGCCGGCCGCTTCCCCGACCGCTCAACATTTCTGTCGGAGATCACGCTGGATCCGCCGGCGTCAACACAGGACCTGGCGGGGCCTCCCGTGCTGGATGAAGACTCGCTGGTCCTCAGCACAATTCATTCGGCCAAGGGGCTCGAATGGGATTGTGTGACCGTGCTGAATGCGGCCGACGGGAGTATTCCGTCGGATATGTCGACCGGTTCGGAAGCAGAAATTGCCGAGGAACTGCGGCTGTTTTACGTCGCCCTGACCCGGGCGAAATCGCACCTGACGGTCTGTCATCCGCAGCGGCAGTACTTTTCTCACCGTGGCCGTTCCGACAGACACAGCTGGTCCCGCCTGACCCGGTTCCTGCCGGAGGAGATCCTCAAAACCTTTCAGCTGCGCCGCCCGCAGGAGGAATCCGCCGGTGGCACCCGCCCGGGCGGGAAGAAGACTCCCGTGCGGACCACGGCGAGTATTCGCGACCAGCTGAACCAGCAGTGGTAACACCGGCAGACAGAAAGACCACCGATGAGCATGGCAGCTCGAGAGCAGCCCGCTTTTGGCAATACCGTGATTCGGGCTTCCGCCGGCACCGGCAAGACGTTTCAGCTGTCGAACCGCTTTCTGGCACTGGCTGCCAGCGGAGCCCGGCCGGATCATATTCTGGCGGCCACCTTTGCCCGCAAAGCGGCAGCCGAAATCAAGGACCGGATTCTCGTCCGGCTGGCAACCGCTGCGCAGAACGAGAAGGACCGGGCAGAGCTGGAAGAGTTTCTCGGTTGTGGCCGGCTGGATCATGATCGCTGCCTGCAGCTGCTTCGCAACCTCGTGCGGAATCTGCACCGGCTGAGCATCGGGACGCTCGACAGCTTTCTGGCCCAGCTGATGGGCAGCTACAGCCTGGAACTGGGGCTGACGCCCGGTTCCCGCATCGTCGACGAGCAGACCGCGCAACGGCTCAAGTCGCAGGCCATTCGCGACGTGGTGGCCAGCCACTCGACCGAAGAACTGGTGACTTTGATGCACCTCCTGTCCAAGGGGGAAATCCGGAGATCCGTCACCGAGCAGATTCACGACGTGGTCGACTCGCTGTACGCGGATTTTCGCGAAGCACCCGCCGAAGCCTGGAATGTGCTGCAGGCACCGCCGCGACTGACGGCCGAACAGCTGGAGCTGGCTCTTGCTGAATTGCGGTCGCTGAAGAATCTGCCGGGCAAGCGGCTGGAGTCCGCGCGGGACAGTCTGCTGGACCAGGTGCTGGCCGAAGACTGGGACGGTGTGTTGAGCAAGGGAGTTTCCGGCAAGGTGGCGGTGGGGGAAACGCAGTTCTACCGCAAGGAGCTGCCGCCGGAACTGGTGGCCGCCTGCCGGCCGCTGGTGCAGCAGGCGGTGGCAGTGCTGGTTGGCCGGATTGTCGATCAGACCCGGGGCACGTATCAGCTGCTCAAGCAGTACGACGAGACCCTGCGGCTGCTCAAGCAGCGGGGGCGGGCCTTGCGGTTCGACGATATTACCGCGCTGGTGGCCAACGGATTCGCCAGCCGCATTCTGGAGGACGTGGGATTCCGGCTCGATGCGGGAGTCGAGCATCTGCTGCTCGATGAATTCCAGGATACGTCGCTGCCTCAGTGGGATGCCATTCGACACTTTGCCGAGAATACCTCGTCCACGGCGGGCCATTCCTTCTTCTGCGTGGGTGATGTCAAACAGGCCATTTACGGCTGGCGGGGTGGCGTTTCGGAACTGTTCGACACGGTGACGTCGACCCTGCCCGAAATTGAGGTGGAGCATCTGGATCGCAGCTTCCGGTCGAGCCAGGCCGTGATGGAGACGGTGAACCGGGTGTTCGACAACCCGCCGAAAAACGATGTGATCGCCGAGTTTCCTCAGGCGGCGATGGCCTGGCGGGAGCGGTTCAATCCGCATCAGACGGCGCTGAAGGATCTGTCGGGCTACTGCCGGATGATCACCGCGCCTCTGGCCGAAGAGAGAAGCCGGCAGCGGGGGGTGACGCTGCATTTTGCCGCAGCGCAGGCGGCCCGCTGGCATTTCGCTTTTCCAGATCGCTCGCTGGGGATTCTTGTCCGCCGGAATGCGACCGTCGGGCAGCTGATTTTCCTGCTGCAGAGTGAATATGGCATCAGAGCCAGTGAAGAAGGCGGGAACCCGCTGACTGATTCAGTAGCCGTGCTGAAAGTGCTGGAGCTGCTGCGGCTGGCCGATCACCCGGCCAATACCACTTCGCGGTTCTGTGTGGCCACCTCGCCGCTGGGAGAAGCCCTGGATTACCTGGACTATGCCGATGACCGGGCGGCGGAAAAGCTGTCACGAAAGCTCCGCCGGGAGCTGATGGCCCGCGGTTATGCGGCGACAATTTACAGCTGGACCCGCCTGCTGGCTCCGTCCTGCAATCGTCGGGAACTGGGGCGACTGCTGCAGCTGTGCCGACTGGCCACCAGCTACGAGCCACTGGCGACCGAGCGGCCCGCGGATTTCATCGAATACGTGCAGCTGACGAAGGTGGAAGACCCGGCGTCTGAAAAGGTGCGGGTGATGACCGTGCATCAGTCGAAGGGGCTGGAATTCGACATGGTGCTGCTGCCCGAGCTGGAAGGTACGATTTCGGGCAGGACACCTTCGGTGATGCTGGAACGTCCTTCGCCATCGGAACCAGTACAGGGAATCTGCCGCTACATCAAACAGGATCTGCTCAAGCTGCTGCCCGAACGGTTCCGCCTGATGCAGGAAGCCCACCAGGCCCGCCAGGTGAATGAATCGCTGTGCGTGCTGTATGTCGCACTGACGCGGGCGGTGCATGTGCTGGACATGATCATTCCACCCGCACAGCCTGCTGAGAAGAAGATTCCGAATACGCTCGCCGGAGCACTGCGGTGCAGCCTGGCGAAGGAAGCATCCGCGGGGCCGGAGGAGGTCCTGTTTGAATATGGTGCAGCGTCCTGGCAGGAGAAGATGGCGGCTGTCGACCTGGAGCAGAAGCGGAAACAGGCGGCCTCGCAGCAGTCCCCGGCGGGTGGCGATCCGCTGGCGGAGATTCCTGCTGACGACGGGACGGCGGATGCTGTGAGCGAGCCGGCGGTGGACGTTCCACTGGTGCGGGCGGCTTCCGCGACCGCGGCGCGCGGGCTGGGGCGGATTGTGCCTTCCAGCCTGGAGGGCGGGGCAAAGGTTCGCCTGCTGGACGAACTGCAGCTGCAGCCACAGACAGCCGCCCTGCGGGGCAGCCTGCATCATCAGTGGTACGAGCAGCTCCGCTGGCTGGATGAGGAGATCCCGACGGACGAGACGCTGCTGCCGGCTCTGCAGGTTCTGGGCCTTTCCGCATTCGAACCCGCCACGGAAATCGCCGCGTTCCGGGAGACGCTCGAACGGCCCGACGTGGCCGCCCTGCTGACTCGTTCGCGGTATCTGTCGGACGGGCTGGCGCCCTATCCGGAGACTCTCCGCACGGTGTTGCAGGCGGCAGGAACCACGGTGGAAGTCTTCGCGGAAAAACCATTCGCCGTGCGGCTGGGGAACGATCTGCTGGAGGGCATTATTGACCGGCTGGTGCTGTTTGTGCGCGACGGCCAGGTGATTGCCGCCGATGTGATCGACTTCAAGACCGACCAGGTCGATCCGGAGCGGGCCAGCCAGTATGCGGAGCGTGTGGCGCACTACCAACCGCAGATTAACGCGTACCGCCAGGCGGTGTGCACCATGTACCGGCTGCCGCACACGGCGGTTCCCGGGCGGCTGCTGTTTGTGCGCTCGGGCACGAGCGCCCTGTTCACGGGCGATCCGGCCGCCGCGGTGGCTGCAGGTCTCTGATTCCGCCGGCACCTGCTGAACCGGCTGCGTGATCATCTGCAGGCCGCCCGGGAGACCGCGATCTGTCGCCGGGCAGAGGTGGCTGCTGATCGCATTCCGGCTATTTTTTCCCGCTGGAGCCATGCGCAGATTCTGCCGCTCGCTGGCGATGCTGCCTACGCGCGGAGGGCTGACCTGAAAACCGGCAAACGTTCTCCGGGAGAAGCCCCGCCGGGGCGGAACGCTGACCGACGGATCGTCGGCACAAGCTGCCGGTTGGCGCAGCGGGCGAGCGGCAGAATGTGCCGCGGCGTGCCTCAAACTGCCCCGCCTTCAGTCAACTTGAGGCCCTGAGAGGAAAAGTCTGGAAAAATCCTGGAATTGCCGGAGTAATCGTTAAAGTCGGCCACCTCAAATGCCGATACCCGAGACTGAGTTGATGGATCGTCTTCTTCAGACACGTTTTCTCAGGACGGAAAACCATGAATCGCTGGAGTACTCTCTGCGTTGCCCTGCTGCTCACCGGATCGCTGACAGGATGCTGTTACCGGGGCGGTCACTATGACCAGTGCACCGGAATTTCCTACGGTGGATGGTGGGAGCCCTGCTGCTGGAACATTCTGGACCCGTTCACGGCCCTGTTCCGTTGTGGTCGCTGCCACAACCGCTGCCGTGGACCGGTTGCCGGCCCGATTGTCGGACATCCCGTGGGTCCGGTGGTGAGCCCGGGTGCGGACAACTGCGGCTGTGGTGCCTGCAGTGCGCCCGGCTTCCCGATGCCGGCCTATCCCTCGGGACCGGAGCCTGTGCCCCATTTTGCTCCTGGCCCTGGTGCTCATTTCTCCCCCGGCCCGGTGATTTATGAAGGGGCCGTGCATGGAAGCTCCATGTCCGCGGAAGCCGCCCCGGTGCCCGATCCGCTGCCTCCGGCACCCGCCGCTGCCGGTCCGCAGTCGTTCTACCTGCCGCAGTCGGTTTCGCCCGGGCAGATGGTGCCCACTCAGGATGCACGCGGACAGCGGTGGATTCCCGCCCGCCTCTGATGACACCTGCCGAGACCAGCCTGATCTTCCTCCCGTGCTGCCCGGTAATCGTCGGTGGCAGCGGGCGGATGACGGCTGGGCCCGCACAGGTCGATCAGCGAAAAGCTGTCCGAGAAAACAACACTGCCGGTAATGAATCCATCAGACGGTCAGTGCTTTACGGCTGAAAGGTCAGGCTGCCTGCCTCGCGGGTAATACAGGCCCTTCAGCTGGAAGCACTGCCATCAACTCCGGCCAGCCCGCCCAGTTCGCGCAACCGCGCGAGCCGGTCGGGTTCGGCTGTGCGCAGCCACTCATCCTGCGAGAGTTCTTTCCACGCTTCGGCGAAGAATTCCCGGGCCTCGTTTCCGTGGCCCAGCAGCAGGTGGCATTCCGCCAGTTCCTCGAAGACATAACCAGAACGCTGCCCCGCCGCCGTGTAGTCTTCCAGCAGCTGTTGCTGCCTGGCGAGTGCTTCTTCCGTTCGCCCCAGAGAACGCAGGGCCCGGGCCACCGACCAGCGGGCGATTCGTTTCGGCTCCTCGGGTTCCCGGGCTTCCCGCCAGGCGGCTCCCCGCTCGAACAGTTCCAGTGCCTGTTCGAAGTCGCCGCGGTCGTGGTATGTCCAGCCGAGATTGTTATACAGGGAGCCCAGCCAGCCCCCGGCGCGGGGCTGGTCCGACTGCTCGGCAAACTCCATGGCGAGGCGATTCCAGCGAATGGC
>JAGQPV010000209.1 GCA_020426545.1 Planctomycetaceae bacterium | reverse complement strand
CGTCCCAGTCCGGGAGGTCAGATGCTCCGCCAGTGGTGTATTGCCCTCGGAGTGACGTTTGCACTTTCGATCGTGGTTGCCATGGCCTGTCTGTAACGGGCACCGCAACGGCACAGGCTGCTGTGCATCGGCCCGATTCTGTCCCCGGTAACAGGGACCAGGTAAGAATTCCCTTTCTCTTGCACTGTTCCGCAGGAAGGCTGCTGCGATGGGCGAAAAACTGATCGGCATTGCCACTGCAGTGCTGAAGGCTCTGCTGTCGCCCTTTCTCTGGATCTGGCAGCTGTGCCGTGGCTGGTTCCAGGGACGGCTGTCCCGCCGGGCGAACATTCTGCTGGAAGCCATTACGGTCACCCTGGTGGTGGGCGGGCTGGCCTGGCTGAACTGGTCGCTGCATCTGGAACGGTATCTCACCGGTCCGTGGGTGCTGCGGAGAGTGTGGCTGGGTGTGCTGGCACTGTGCGTGTATGGCACCATCCGGCTGACGGTGCTGATGTTCCGCCAGCTGCCACGGAAGACCGGCGAGTTCCGCGATATTCGGGAAGCCATTACCGCTGGCTGGCACGCCGCGATGGATGTCCGGATCAACCTGCAGGACAGCCCGCTGTTCCTGGTGGTGGGTGCCGACAGTGTCGTCGAAGAATCCATGCGGACGTCGACCTTCATTGGCGACCGACTGGTCGTAAACGATCCCCGCCTCCCGGCGCACTGGTTTGGCGACTCGGAAGCCATCTGGCTGACAATCCCTGGCATCTCGGCGGTGGCCGAGCAGGCAGTTCGCGAACGGGATTCGCGGGCGAGTGCAGGCCGCCGCGCAAAAAATCCGGAAGCAGTCCGGCTGACAGCTGCCGAACAGGAACGGGCCTGGCAGAGAATGTCCTGCCTGGTGCGCATGCTGCGGCAGCTGCGGCGGCCGGTCGTCCCGGTGAATGGTGTGATTCTGCTGATCCCCTTCCAGTGGATGCAGGACCCCTCGCTGGCGCAGCTGGCCGAGACCGTCAAACTGGATATGGAAGTGCTGCAGTCGCAACTGGGCGTGAAATGCACCTGCCTGGTCGTGTTCCACGGGATTGAACTGGCCGAAGAGTTCAACGCCTACGCCCAGAGCATGCCGGAAGCCGGTCGTCAGCGGCGCTGTGGCTGCACGTTGCCGGCGTTCTCGGAGCACACACCGCAGGACAGCCTGAAAATGCACGAATGGCTGTGCCAGTTCTTCCGGCAGCAGGTTTATCGGTTCTATATGGCCAATCGGGAAAGCGCGGGCAACCCGCAGCTGTACCGGCTGGTTCAGGGATTACATGCGGCGGGTGACGGCTTGACGCGGCTGCTGAACCACGCCTTTCCGCCCGATGTGCAGGAACGCATGTACCTGGGCGGCGTGTACTTCACCGAGCTGAGCCGGAAAGGCCGAACCTTCTTTGACGGCGTGGCCGCGAAGCTGTCGGCCGACCACGATGAATCCATCGGCTGGAACAATCAGGAACTGGGACGCGACCGCTGGCTCCGACGAATGGCTTCACTGGCGGCGGGCGGTGTAGTGGCTCTGCTGACTGTCGACGCCTTCCTGATCGGGCGGGCCTTCCTCTCCTGGTGAGTGCCGGCACAGGCCGCCGGTGGAACGTGCGGCCGCCTGCATTCATGCCGCAAGACAGCCCCGACGGGACAACTCCTGCCGCAGGTCCTGCTACATCGGCCATTAACAGGCACGCCGGACATCTGGCCCGATCGACCGGGCGGGTTCAGCAGCTGGTCTCGGCGGAACTCCCGCTCCCGACAAACCAACGAATACACCTGCTTCGCGGTTGACGCAGCACTTTTGGGAAGCAGCCGGACATGGGTAAAAATGACTGGCAGGCAAAACCGGGGAAGTCCTCCGGCGGCAGGCAGTTCTTCGGTCGACGGCTGTGGCAGTCGACGGTTGCTCCACGGATTGCCAGCTGGCGGGTTTCGGGCGATGTCCGTGGCGGTGGACTGCAGCCGCAGATGCACCTGCTGCGGCTGCCGGTGCTGCTGCTGGCCTGGGCTGGCCTGGCATTCGGAACGTGGACGGTTGCCGGCTGGCTGCGTCCGGTGGCCCGGCCTCAGCTGATTCTGGTCAGCAGTGTGGGACGTCAGCCCATGCTGCCGCTCAACTCGTGCGCCGACCACGATGCCGAGACGCTGGCCGGTCTCGAGCAGATTCTCGACGTGTCCGCAGCGTCATCCGCCAGTCTGGGTGCGGCGGAACTCAAGTCGCTGATGGCCTCTCTGCCGCAGTCCAGCAGCAGTCGCTACTGGCCCGGCTGGCAGCAGACCGCCACTGTCGTGTATGTGAATGCCCCGGGTATCGCCGTGCCCGACGAGGACGGCCAGCTGACCGCCTGGATTCTGCCTGATGACTTTCCGGTCGAGGAAAGCGGCGGACGTTTCCGCAGCGATCTGGCTGTTTCCGTGGATACTCTGCTGGAGCGAATCAGCCATCTGCCGACCGACCATCAGATGCTGGTTCTCGACTGCCAGCGGGTCGATCATCTCTGGCCGCAGGGAATCGTCAGCAATCAGTTTGTCGAAGCCGTCCAGGAACATCTGGCCCGGCATGGCAGCCGCTACCCCCGTGTACATGTGCTGTGCTCGTGTTCGCCGGGAGAAATTACCTGGGTCGATGACTCAACCGGCATGTCGGTGTTTGCGCGAAGCTTCATTCGCGGCATCAGCGGTGCTGCTGATTCCACGCCGCACGGAGATGGCCGGATCTCGCTGGTCGAACTGTCGGCCTATGTCCGCGATCAGGTCGCGGCCTGGGTGCTCAAAAACCGGGCGGACTCACAGAACCCGATGCTGCTGAACTCGGGCGGATCGGGCGACGACATTATTCTGGCCGCCGTCGATCCGACGGCTCCTCCGGTGAATGCTACCGCCAGCGACCACCAGGCCCCCACTGCGGAAGAACAGGAACTGCTGGCCAGTCTGCAGCAGAGCTGGGCGGAATACGCTCGGCTTCGCCGTCTGCGGCCGCATCCAGTGCGCTCCGCTCCGCATCTGTGGCGGCAGCTGGAAACCACCTTGATGCGGTCCGAATCGCTGTACCGTGCCGGACGACTGGCCTCCATGCGGGATGAACTGCAGAAGGTTTCCTGGCGGGTGCGCGACCTGAACGTGGCCATGAAACCGCTGTACCGGCCGGAACGAGCCGTCTCGCTGGCCCTGCAGGAACAGTTCGGTCCACAGGACGACCCCGCGAAGGCCGCAGCTCCCGCCAGTTCGCCCGGGGTTCCCCCTGCGCCCGCCGCACCGAATGACGAAGAGACGACTCCTGTCACCGCGGTTGTCGACGCCGAAGCACCGCCCGCGGGGACTGCGGAGGAAACCGCTGCTCCGGCGGAACCGGATGCCAGCGCCGCCACCACGAAAGCAGGCCAGGCCGGGAAAGCTGAACCAGTGCCCGGCCCGGCCACACTGGCCGCCGTGCGCCGGCTGGTTGCCGATGTGATTGCCGGACGTGTTTCGCCTCAGGAAGCGGGACAACTGCTGGGGAGATCCCGTCTGTCGCAGGAACAGCTGCCCGTGGAAGCGGAGCTGCTGCGGATGCTGGTCGAGCACAGTTCGCGTGGTGTCGATTCGCCGGCCGGTCTTTCCGGCCGAATGACCGAACTGCTGAGGCTCCGCGTCCTTGGCGAACAGGCTTCGGTCGCTGCCGGTGCGACCGCGCCGGATGTTTACCGCTGGGTGCAGCCACTGATTGATCTGGCCGACAGACAGCAGCGGAAACGGGAAGACCTGTTTTTCATTCATGAGCTGCCCGAAAGCCAGTCGATCAGCATCGGCCCGGCGATCTCCGTGGAGGCTGAACCAGGAACGCTGTACCGGCAGGCCCTGCGGGAAGCTCAGACCGTGGCCCACGCCATGACGGTTCGCGAGCTGGCCCTCGCCGATCTGCCTCTGCTCGCGCAGGCCGCAGCCCACCGGGGCTGGGGCGAACCGCTGGCTGACGGGAAGAAGCCGGGCGAAACCCCCGGTGACGATTCCAGCGAACAATCCGAAAACAGGCCCCGCGGCACGCAGGAATCTCGGGAGCACGACCAGGCGGCAGCAGGGGAAGACCTGCACGCAACGCTGTTTCGACTCACGCTCACGATGAGCGGGCAGATTCGCGAACTGTCCCGCGCGCTGAGCGGCAACCCGGCAGAGTGGACCGCCGCGGAACGTCGCAACCGACTGACCGCTGTGGAGGCCATTTCCGTTCAGCTTGACCAGACACGCAGCACCGTCAACTCCACATTGACCAGTGTGCTGCCTCTGCTGCTGCGGCAGACGGCCGGATCGGAAGTGGGTTCGCAGATTGTCTGGCGGAGAATGAATCTGCTGCTGATGCTGCCACCTGTCGGCCACCATGATCAGACAGTCGACACCATGGCAGCCACGCGTATCGCGCTCTTAAAGGCGTCCCGCAAACCGGTTGCCAGTCCGCAGGCAGGCCCGAACGACGCACCCGTGGCCGAGGTTCCGGCAGCAGAGAGCCAGGACAATAAACAGCTGCTGACCAGCCGGATTCAGGCTGGCCGCGACCTGGCCCTGGGTTTTCTGTCTGTGGATGGTTCGGAACCGCCCGCTACGGACCGGAACAGCGACCCGGCGGGATTCAGCCGCAGCGTGGCCGATTCCTGGGCCCGACTGCGGACCTCGGCACTGCGGGCAATGGCCATGACCAGCCCCAGCCCGCAGGAACAGCTGACTGCCGACACCGCGTGCCGCATTCTGAATGCCGACCTGACCGTTCGCCTGTTTGGTGCGGAAGACCGTGTTCCCACCCGGGAACAGCGGAGAAGAAATCTGGTGGCCTATCTTGAGTGGCAGGCTGGTCGGCGGCTGGCCGATTTCTGGCGCGGCCCCCAGGACGCCTCGCGTGACTGGTTCACCGCTGTGGCTGGCTGGTCGCTCGGCCACGCCAGACAACTGGCCACCGAAGCTGCTGACCCCGCCGACCTGACAGGCCAGCGTCTCAAATCGCTGACCCGCCTGGCGCAGGAACTGAGAACCCGGGGCGGGGGCGGTGTGCTGACCGCCACGACAGCTTCTCCCCGTCTGCGAGGAACCGATCAGACCATCGTCCAGGTGGAACTGGATGCAAACGAACTGCTGCCCGCGGGAGCGGTGGCTCTTGACTGCCGCACCGGCTCCGACCGGTTGACTGCGTCCGCATTGAATGGCACTCCCGCCACTTCCGCGGTTTCGGTTGTGCTCAACGAAGAGGGCCCATCGGGGCAGGCACCGGTTCCCGCATTGCCTGCCTTCGGACCCAAATGGCAGCTCAGCCGGAAGGGCTTTGCCGGGTTCAGCACGACATTGACTGCTCAGGCGTTTTATCGCGGCCATGTGTGCCAGGTGCCCCTGGCGGTCTCGGCCGCCGATGAAACCACCGGCCCCACGGTGGAGATCCGGACGACTCCGGCAGACCAGGGAGAACTCCTCGTTCGCTGGTCGCGGCTGGCGCAACCGTCCGCCAGTGTTCTGTTCGTGATTGACTGCTCCCGCAGCATGCACCGCAACCAGCGGCTGCAGACAGTGAAAGATACCCTGCAGCAGTTTGCTTCAGTCGCTGCCAGCAGCGGCCTGAGTGTGGGCCTGCGGGTGTTTGGCGACCGCGTCGTGTGGAAAGGCGAAGGCGACCCGTTGCAGGAAGCCGCCGCCCGGCGGGATTCCCGCCTGCTGCTGCCGGTACAGCCCTTCCCTGGTGCGAAATTCGGTCAGGTCACCGCCAGCCTGCAGGCACGCGGGGAGACCCCGCTGTTCCATGCTCTGCTGGAAGCCGGCAAGGACTTCGAGGATGTGCCGTCCACCAGAAAGGTCGTCGTTCTGATTTCCGACGGTGCCGATAACTGGGCCCAGGCCGGCCGGAAGCCGGGAGTTCGCGAACTGCAGACGGCCTGGCAGAATTCGGGCATCCATATTCACTGCATTGGATTTCAGACGGATGCCCCCGGCTGGGAGCAGCTGCAGCAGATTGCCTCGCTGACCGAAGGCACCTGCGTGCAGGCTTCACGGGCCGAAGAACTGCTCGAAAGCATTTTCGGCATGGCGGGACTGTTTACCTGGGAAGCCGTGCGACGTGACGGCAATGGAAGTGCGTTGAAGCACACGGAGCAGCTGAACTTTGACGCCGCCCCGCTGACGCTCGATCCCGGTGTCTGGGATCTTCGCGTGCTGCGGCACGATGGAACCGTCGCCGCGGAACTGAAATCGGTTCAGATCGAAGCCGGCCAGCGGCACGAACTGCATTTCACCGGCGATCGACTCAGTTACCCCCGGCCCGTGCTCTCGGGAGATATTGCCGATGCCCGTGACACGGAAACCGGCACCCTGCTGCGTGTGCTTTCAGCCGAACACCATCAGGGTGGCCTCGAACTGACCCTGGCCCTGCTGCGGCAGCAGGATCCCGCGTGGAATCCACGGCAGGTGCAGTTTCGCATTCGCCCCCGCGGCACAGGCTATGAAACCATCGTCGACAGCCCGCCGCAGAATGTCTCCGGGCATGCGTTTCCCGTATGGAAATTCCGGGTCGACCACTGGCCTGAAACGGCCTCGTTCGCCGAAGTCACTGCCAGCTGGTCCGCTGGAACCGGATCTCCCCGGCTGCAGCACAGCTTTGGCTGGACTGATCGACACGATTCCATCGCCCTGCCGCCGGGGTTTGAACTGACCCGCCGCCGGGTGGAAACGAAAATGATCGACGGGAAGCTGGAGAACGTCGTCCTGCTGACGCTGGCCCTGCCCGCAGGTTATCCGCAGCCGCAGGAATGGACGTTCGCTTTTGATCAGCCCGTGCAGTGGTCTCGCAGATCCTGGAACGTGGAAGATGGCGTATGCACCGGCTGGTTCCGCTTTCCCTCGAACCGTCCGCCGCGGCAGGTGCTGCTGAACGGCCCTTATACGGGCGACAGCCGGCACAGTCTCTCAGCCACCCTCAACCTGCAGCTGCGCAAGATCAACAGTCTGGCGACCCGGCCCGATCCCTCGCGGAAATGACCCCGCGGCTGTCTCTCTGGCAGCTGCACTCAAGGGCGCAGGCCGACAGACAGCACGACGAGGCACACCGCTGCCTGCCGCAGGCAGGTGCGACAGGGATCGCTGGCGGCATCGGTTTAATGCCGCAGCGGGCACCGTTACAATTGTTTTCGCCGGCGGCTTCGGGCGGATTATCCCGCCCGGCCGTCCAGGCCACGCCGCACGGAGTGACCAGTACGCGAAAGCAGCCTGATGACCGCACAGCATGTTCTGATTGATGGAAAATGGCAGCCCTCCACCGGAGGGCAGACGTTTCAGGCGAATAACCCGGCAACCGGCCAGCCATTGCCGGAACAATACCCCGTCAGCCCGTGGGAAGAGGTCGAACGGGCGCTCGAAGCGGCCGCCCGGGCATTCCGCGAAGTACGGGCCTGGCCCGGGGAACGATTTGCCGCTTTTCTGGAAGCCTGCGCCACCCAGATTGAGCAGCGCGCCGATGAACTGGTTGAAATTGCCAGCCAGGAAACAGCGTTGCCAGCCTCCCCCCGGCTGAAGGATGTGGAGCTCCCGCGAACCGTTGGCCAGCTGCGAAAGGCGGCGGCCGCAGCCCGGGAAGGTTCGTGGCGGCAGCCCACCATCGATACGGAAACCGGCATCCGGGCCATGTTTGGTGGCCTCGGGCCGGTCGCGGTGTTCGGCCCGAACAACTTTCCCTTTGCCTTCAACAGCATTGCCGGAGGCGATTTCGCCGCCGCCATCGCCGCGGGAAACCCGGTAATCGCCAAAGGGCACTCCTCGCACCCGGGCACCACCCGCCTGCTGGCTGAGGCCGTCGCTGAAGCGGCCGAAATGACCGCCATGCCGGAGGGGTTTGTCCAGCTCATCTACCGGACCAGCCACGAGGACGGGGCGAAACTCGTGGGCCACCCGCTGCTGAGTGCCACCGGCTACACCGGTGCCCGCTCAGCCGGGCTGGTGCTGAAGGAAGCAGCAGACAAGGGCGGAAACCCGATTTACCTCGAGCTGTCCAGCATCAACCCGGTGTTCATTCTCCCGGGTGCTCTGGAAGAACGGCTGGAAGCCCTGGCAGATGAATTCACCGGCAGCTGCCTGATGGGCGCCGGCCAGTTCTGCACCAATCCTGGCATGATTGTGCTGCAGGAAGGGGAGCTGACTTCAAATTTCGTGAATGCAGTCATCAGCCGGTTTGAACAGGCCCCCGCGGGGGTGCTGCTGGGCGAAGGTGTCCGCAGGAGCTTCCTCGCCGGCGTCGAGACGCTGCAGTCCGCTGGAGCAAAACTGCTGACGGGTGGCGCTCCCGAGGAAGGCGAAGCCTGCCGCGTGCAGAACACGCTGCTGAAAGTCGACGGGGACGCGTTTCTCAAGGATCCCGAAACGCTGCAGACGGAAGCCTTCGGCAACGGCTCTCTGCTGGTAATCTGCTCGGATGTGGTCCAGATGACTGCTGTGGCGGAAGCCCTGGAAGGCAACCTGACCGGTGCCGTCTACAGCGATACCCGTGGCAGCGACGACGACGCCTGTACGGTCATTTCCGAATCACTGCGGCAGAAAGTCGGCCGGCTGCTCAACGACAAGATGCCCACGGGCGTGGCTGTATCCCCCGCGATGAATCATGGCGGCCCCTACCCGGCGACCGGGCATCCGGGCTTCACGGCCGTCGGTATTCCCGCAGCCATTCACCGCTTTGCCATGCTGCACAGCTACGACAACATTCGTCACCACCGGCTGCCGGCTCTCCTGCAGGACAAAAATCCTGAGGGCAAGGCCTGGCGGTACATCGATGGAGCGTGGACCCAGGGTGATGTGG
>JAGQPV010000020.1 GCA_020426545.1 Planctomycetaceae bacterium | reverse complement strand
TGCTGTTCCCGTTCTGAAATCGGAATTCGTTCTCCGGAACTTCCTGAAACCAGAGAGTTTCCGGGAAATCCCCGCAGGGCCGGTTGTGCCGGCCATCTATGTTCGACCACAGACACTGCTGGACCAGCCGGCAGTGCGACCCGAAGGCTGGTTCTGACAGCCAGAGAGAAAGACCGGCATGCACAGCACCTCCGCCCGACAGAGCCCCCGGCGCATGCTCCGCGCAGCAGCCATTGCGGCCTGCCTGGCGGGAATGCTGCTGGCGCGGCCTGAAACCGCTGCCGCCAGAGTCCGGCTGGAGAGTATCTGCACGGTCTACGGCCAGCACGAAGTGCACCTGCATGGGATTGGCCTGGTGGTGGGACTGAACGGCACGGGAGATGGTGGCCGGAACCGGCCCGCCATGCGGGCCCTGTCTTCGGCCCTCAAGCTGATGAACACACCCGCCGCGATCGACGAACTCCGCGATGCCGACAACGTGGCCGTCGTGCTGATCGAAGCCACCATTCCCCGCACGGGAATCCGGGCCGGCCAGCAGATCGACTGTTATGTCAGCTCGTTCATGGGGGCCCAGGATCTGCGGGGCGGCCGACTGCTGGCGGCTCCGCTGGAAACTTCTCAGATCGAAGCCGGCGGCCGCCGGAACGATGTGGCAGTCGGCCTGGCCAGCGGGGCCATTCAGATTGAAGACCCCGTCGTGCCTACCACCGGTGTGATCAAATCCGGTGTCAGCCTGCTGCAGGGTTTTGAATCGGCCTTCATCGACCGCCGCCGCGGCAACATCATCACACTGCTGCTCGACCCGTCGCACTCCAGCTTTCATTCCTCCAGCGAAGTCGCCCGCGTGGTGAACGAGGAATTCAGCTTCGAAACAGGCGGACGGCGGATTGCCCGCGCTATCAGCCCGGGCGAAGTGCAGATTCAGGTTCCGCCCGAGCACCAGGAGGCGCCCGTGGAATTCGTGGCGGAAGTGCTGTCGGTCGGCATCGATAACCCGCACACGCAGGCCCGGGTCATCGTCAACGAGCGAACCGGTACCATCGTGGTGACCGGTGAAGTCCAGATCAGCCCGGTGGTCATTTCTCACAGAAATCTGACCGTTCAGGTGGGGCCGGTCCTCCCCGGAGACCCCGGCGAAACCGGCCGGTTTGTGCCGATCCAGGACAGTCAGGCACCGCAGCAGCTGCAGGAACTCGTCAAGGCCCTCAACCAGCTGCGGGTTCCCACGACCGACATCATCCGCATCATCCGCGAGCTGCACCGCTCGGGGAAACTGCATGCGGCCTACGAAGAACAGTAACCTCCCGCCGGAATCCCCTTCCACTCCTCATGGCCGGTTCTCCTCACTCTGCTGCTCAGCACTTCTCTCCTGTTTACTGCCGGCCGGCCCGCCGAAAGCTGTTGTCATGATTTCACCCGTCTCCGCCCTGAACTCCGCTTCCTCCGCCCGCATGCAGCAGCTGTCGCTTTCCGGCTCGCTGCCCAAACCGCCCGCGGACGATGCCCGGCAGACCTTCCAGGACTTTGTGGCCGGCACGTTCTACGGGCAGATGCTCAAATCGCTCCGCTCGACCGAACAGAAACCGGCCTACATGCATGGCGGCCAGGCCGAAGAAATGTTCCGCGCCCAGCTCGATCAGCAGATCGCCGGGCAGCTGGCCAGCGACCAGGGGGCCGTGTTTGCCGATCCGCTGTTTCAGTCGTTCTCGCGGCCCGCCATCAGCTGGCGCGAGTCGGCCGGTTCAGCATCCGGCCAGCCGGCCGCTCCGGCGGTACCGGCTGCACCCGCCGCAGCGGCGGAATAGTCCGGCAGGCCGGGCAGGGCCGAAGCGCCACCCATGTCCTGATTGCACCATCGAACGGTCAGCCCCTCACTTCTGTCCCTGCCCCCAAAAGGCAACAAGAAGCAACTGAGCCCCCGCCTGGTGGTTGCTCTGACTTCCGCCTACTGACCACTGCTGACCGCTGTGCAGCACTGCGGGCTGTTGCGGGTATTTTCGGGCGATCAGCTGCCACCGCTGGCATCTGCCCGGTGACAGACCGGCAGTTTCTGCCGTCCCGGGCCGCGACCTGGCCTGCCGAACAGGCCTCCTGTTGTACGGGTCGTTCCGGTTGCCCCAGTCACAACGGCGCAGTCCCACCCATTATGCGGGATGCTGCGGTTCCGCAGACCAGGGCACGCAGCAACACAGTCCCGAATGCCGACAGGATCCGTGGGACCGGATTCATCACTCCAGCATGCGCTGCTGCGCGGGCAGCCCCGGCTGGACTGTTCAGACGACTGTCGGCAGGGGGCATGGATGGCACCAGAGACCACGGGCAATTCGCTGCTGCTGGAGGAACTGCGGCGCTATCTCGATGCACTGCAGCTGACGCAGAAAAACCTGACCGAGGTCCTCGCCAGCAAACGGAAGGCCATCGAGCAGGCCCAGTCCGAACGACTGCAGACACTGGGCCCCTACGAGGAAGAGGCCGTCCGCCGGATGCAGCTGCTCAGCGGGGAACGGAAGCGGCTGCTCGAGGTGGCCCGCCAGCAGAACCTGCCTTCCGACAACCTGCGGAACCTGGTGCGAGCCATCGGGGGAGAACAGCGGGACGCCCTGCTGGCCCGGATGGAGCAGGCCAGCCAGAGTCTGACGACCATCCGGCGGGAGTCGGCCACGCACTGGATTGCCGCCAGACGGGGGCTGCTGCAGTACACGGAACTGCTGGAACTGATCGCTCGCCGCGGGCGAAAGGCCTCCGGATATTCCGCGAAGGAACAGGCACTGGCCACCGGCGGAGGCCTGCTCGACACCACCGTCTGAGCAGGCCGTTGTCTGACCATCAAGCACCGGCTGATCGCATCTGAAGACTGGCGCAGAAACTGGCGGCTGCTGAAGGAACCGCCTCCGTGAACCAGCTTCCCCACCCGGGAAGCAGGCCCGCGGACAAATACACACGGCAGGAACCCGGGTATGGGACTTAACGGCACACTGGCGATGGCCAGCCGCTCTCTGGAGGTGTTCTCTGCCGGGATCGCGGTCGCCGGCAATAACATCTCCAATGCGAGCACGCCGGGCTATATCCGCGAAGAGCTGGTCCTGCAGCCGTCGTCCCCGTATGCGGCCGGCGGGCTCGTTTTCGGTACGGGTGCCGAAGCGGTCGGCATTCAGCAGCAGATCGACCAGTTCCTGGAGCACCGCATTCATCAGGCCAGCTCCGATTCCTCCCGCGCGGAAACGGTTGAGGACATCTACAAACAGCTGGAACTCCAGCTGCAGGAGCTGGGCGAGGACGACCTCTCCACCAGCCTGAGTACATTCCTGGCTGCCATCCAGGATGTCGTCAACCAGCCGGAACTGCCGGAACTCAAGCAGCTGGCCATCGCCCGTGGTGAAGAACTTGCCACCGGGATCTCCGGCCTGCGAGGCCGGATCGATGAACTGCGGCGGGCCCAGTCGAACGGGATTGATCTGCTGGTGACGGAAGCCAACAGGCTGATTGATGTCGTCGTCTCGACCAATCCCCAGATTGCCAAACTGGAAGCTTCGGGCCTGCTGCAGAGCGACGCCGGCGGACTGCGTGCGCAGAGGTACGATGCCCTCAACCGGCTGTCCGAAATCATCCCCGTTAACTACATCGAACGATCTGACGGGTCGATCGATCTGTTTTCCGGGTCGAACTATCTGGTGCTGAAAGGCAGCTATCAGCACCTGGAATCCACGGCCTATGTCGACCGTGGCGTGCAGGTGCAGTCCGTCACGTTAAGCCGCACCCAGTCGGGTGTGGCTCTGACCGGGGGAGAACTGGGCGGAATCGTCGAAGGCCGCGACACGCTGCTGGGCGGGTTCGTCGATCAGCTGGATACCTGGTCGGCCGAGCTGATTCAGCAGTTCAACCAGCTGCACTCTTCCGGTGAGGGAACGTCGGGCTTCAGTTCCGTCATGTCGGAACACACCGTGCTCGACCCGACGGTTTCGCTGAACGATTCCGCCACCGGGCTGACCTTCGTCCCGCAGCATGGCAGCTTCGATCTCAAAGTGACCAGCACTCTCACCGGGCTGACCAGCACGACCACCATTCAGGTGGATCTGGACGGACTGGGGGCCCCCGGCAGCGACACAACCCTCAACAGCCTGCGGGATGCCATCACGGCCGCATCCTCCGAAGTGACCGCATCGATCGACACGCAGGGCCGACTGCAGATTACGGCCGCCGCAAACTACGAAATCCGCTTTTCGTCCGACAGCAGCGGAGTTCTGGCCGCCCTGGGAATCAACACCTTCTTCACCGGGACGGACTCTTCCTCCATCGGGGTGAGCGACACGGTCCGCAATGATCCCTCGCTGTTTGCCACCGGGCAGGGAGGCGGACCGTCCGACAACCGCAATATTATCGCTCTGGCCGGATTTCTGGACAACCCGTCGGATGGCCTCGGTGGTTCCACTCTCGACGACTTCTACGAACAGCTTATTACTCAAGTGACTGTCGATTCCAGCACCGCCACCACCGTGGCGAATGGCTTTGAATCATTCCGGCAGTCGCTGCTGAACCAGCGACAGCAGTTTTCGGGCGTCAGTCTCGATGAAGAAGCGGTCAAGGTGCTGGAATTCCAGCGGTCCTTTCAGTCGGCCGCCCGCCTGATCAGCACGATTGACGAACTGTTCGACGTCCTCCTGAGCATGTAACCGGAACAGTCAGAACATCAGCCCCGGCCCCCGGCAACGAACCGTTCCCTCCGCCTGGCAGGTTGAGTAACACTTATGAGTATTGGCCCGCTGCTTCCCGGACGAATGCCCGCCGCCCTGCTGACCTCCCGTCTGCAGATGGGCATCTCCACGGCCCGGGAAATGATCAGCCGGCTGCAGGATCAGGCATCGACCGGCCAGAAATTCTTCGTGGCCAGCGAAGCTCCGGCCGCCGCGCTCCGCACGATCTCACTGCAGCGGGAAATCGAGCGCAAAGACCAGATGCTGGTCAACATCGCGGCCGATCAGTCTCTGCTGGGGGCGACGGAATCGTCGCTGGCCTCCGTGGCCGATTCGCTGAATCAGGCCCGCAGCCTGCTCTCCGCCGGTATCGGCGAGTCGACCACCAGCGCCGAGAAGGAAGCCCTCGCCGTTGAAGCCGCGGCGCTGCTGCGGAATACCGTCAACGCAGCTAATACGCAGTTCCGCGACCGTTACCTGTTTGGCGGGTCCCAGAGCAAATCGGTTCCTTTTACTTATTCGTCCACAGGATCGGTGCGGTACAACGGCGATACGCAGAACATCGATTCGTTCATTGATCTGCAGCTGCAGATGTCCAATAGCGTTGACGGGGCCACGGCCTTCAATGCGCTGTCACAACCTGTCACGGCCGACATCAACCCCGCGCTTGCTCTGGAAACCAGACTGAGCGACCTGCACGGTGGCCGGGGCATTTCTCCGGGAACGATTCAGGTGTCCGTGGTCGATGGAACCACTTCCACACAGCTGATCGACCTGAGCGGGGCGGAAACCATAGGCGATGTGAAAAACCGGATTGAAGCGGCCTTTGGCAGTGGCCCGCCCGGTCTGACCGTGTCGCTGGCCGGTCCGCCCGACAGTGGCAGCCTGCTGCTGACACCCTCCGGCGGCGGGACAGTAGCGGTCAGCAATACGTCCGGAACCCGGACAGCCTCCGACCTGGGAATCGCCGGAACAGCAGCGACCAGCATCACCGGCAGCGACCTCAATCCGCAGCTGAAGCTCAGTACAAAACTGACGGCGCTGAACGGAGGGAACGGTGTCGCCGCGACGGCAGGCAAAGGGCTGCTGGTCACACTCGACGATCAGTCCTACACCATCGATCTCGATGGCCTCGAGACCGTGGAAGACCTGCTGAATGCCTTTCAGAGCACCGTGCCCGACCTGGCCGTGGGGATAAATTCCACGGGCGACGGGCTGGCTATTTCCAGTCGACTGAGCGGGGCGGGGTTCTCCATTGGCGAGAACGGCGAGACCTCGGCGGCCGATCTGGGCATCCGCACCCTGACCGGAGCCACCCTGCTGGACGACCTCAACGGCGGCTTCGGCACACCGCTTGAGCCTCCGACAGACGATGCCGCCCCCCGACCGACTTCGATCACCATTCAGCGGCGGGACGGAACCAGCTCCGTGGTGGAGCTGGGTGGACTGAAGACCGTGCAGCAGGTGATGGATGCGATCAGCGCGGTCGACGGGAATCTGTCCGCCTCGCTGAATGCGGTGGGCAATGGCATCTCCATCACCGACAGTTCCGGCACGGGCCCGCTGTCCGTGGAAACCAGCGATCTGTCGACGGCACTGGGCCTGTCCGGCACGGAACCCGGCCCGGATAATACAGTGGCTCTCAGCGGCGCGGACGTCAATCCGCAGGAACCCGAAGGCGTGCTGGGGCTGCTTTCGCGGCTGGAACGGGCCCTCCGCGATGAGGACGACCGCGAACTGGAACGACTGGCCCCCCTGATCGATGCGGAAATCACGCGGGTGAACGGGTTGCGGGGCGAAGTGGGCCTGCGGCTGCAGACCCTCGATGCGACCGATAACCGGCTTCGCGACGGTGCCATCTCCCTGCAGGAATCGCTCTCGCTGAATTTCGACGCCGACCTGACCGAAGTCGTGACTCAGGTGACACAGGTTTCCTCAACGCTCGATGCCACGTTGCGGATCGCCTCGCAGTCGATGCAGCTCAGCCTGCTGAACTATCTGTAGGCCGCCAGACGCAGACCGCCGAGGCAGCCCGCCAGATAAAGCGAGCAGCCTGCCGGGGTCGCACTACGCGAACACATCGGGAGGCAGGCCCCGACTGGAGACAGGGCGGAGGCGGCTCCGTACCGTTTCGCTGGTTCCCGCTTCGGTTCAGGGGTTCCCTCTCCGAATGCCGGCCGGAAAACCGCGCAGGGCGGATGCCCGCGCCATCTGAATCGGGATTTCACTCCCACGGCCCCATGTCGCTATAATCAGCAGCCGCGGATTTCCGGAATCGACAGTCGGAACGGGCTGATGGTTTCTCTTCTGCCGTTCGACAGTATCTGTCGGCCGGCAGTTCGGGATGAGAGACGACCAGTTCCCGAGCAGACACTCAGCCAGACGACACAGTACAGCGTGTGGGAAGTGAGGCGAGCATGAGGCACAACCCGGAAGGCAGCAGCTGGCGACGAAACGGTCTGCTGGCCATGCTGGTCGTTCTGCTGGCCGGCGGCATGGCACAGTCCGTGCAGGCCCAGAAGGCCCGGGCCACGGAAGAAGAATATCGCCGGCGACGGCTGGAGATGGTCAGCAAATACCTGGCGCCGGAAGGCATTACCGACCCGCTGGTGCTGAAAGCGGCCCGCACCGTCCGGCGGCATGAGTTCGTGCGAAATACCGATAAGGACCGGGCCTACATCGATGGTGCCTGGCCCATCGGCTACAAGCAGACAATCTCCCCGCCGTTTGTCGTCGCCTACATGACGCAGACACTGAACCCGCAGCCGGAAGACCGCGTGCTGGAAATCGGCACGGGCAGCGGTTACCAGGCCGCCATTCTGGGGGAAATCGTCAAAGAGGTTTACACGATTGAAATTGTGGAACCTCTGGGCCGATCCGCCGCCCGCCGGCTGCAGGATCTCGGCTACACCAACATCAGTACCCGCATTGGCGATGGCTACAAGGGCTGGCCGGAGCATGCCCCGTTCGACAAGATTATTGTCACCTGCTCACCGGAATCGGTGCCCGAGCCTCTCGTCGAGCAGCTCAAGGAAGGCGGGCGAATGATCATTCCGCTCGGCGAACGGTACGAGCAGGTGTTCCATCTGTTTGAGAAGAAAAACGGCAAGCTGGAATCGAAGAAACTGATTTCCACCCTGTTCGTGCCGATGACCGGCATCTCCGAGGAAAAGCGGACCATACAGCCCGATCCGCTCAATCCGTCGGTCAATAACGGCAGCTTTGAGGACGACGAAAACGAAGATGGCCGCACGGACGGCTGGCACTATCAGCGGCTGGTCACCCTGATGAATGAAGGCGCCCCGGCGGGCAAACGGTTCCTCCGCATGGAGAACGATGAGCCTGGCCGCTACTCCCAGCTGCTGCAGGGTGTGCCGATTGACGGACGGCAGGTTCATGCTCTGCGGGTCTCGCTCATGCGGCGGTATGTGGCCACGGAACGGGGCACCGAGAGCTACCAGCTTCCCGGCGTGCTGATTCACTTCTACGATTCGGCCCGCCGGCCGATTCCGCAGAACGGAGCGATTGGCCCCTGGCTGGGTACAAAGGACGAATGGGAACGCGAGCTGGTTTCCATCCGCGTGCCCCCCAATGCCAGAGAATCGGTGATACGTATCGGTCTGAACGGAGCCACCGGCACGCTCGATGTGGACGATCTGTCGATTCGCGCGGTGCGGGACCGCTGATTGCCAGCTTCGCCGTTTTCCCTTTCCGGCAGAACTTTGCCGGCTGGCCTGTGATCTGGCCGGCCGGCCGCAGGAGACATCCCACCGATGAAGACACTGGCCGAAATCGAACACGGTGAAGGTGGGGTTCCTCTGCCGGCAGGGCAGAACGGAACCAGTACTCCGCCCGTGCTGCATTTCGGTAATCCGCAGGAGGAATACCAGGCGGCCACCACCGGGTGCGCGGTGTTCGATGTGAGCGACGCCCCGCTGATCGAACTGAGCGGCCGCGACCGGGTGACTTTTCTGCATAACTTCTGCACGGCCGATATCCGCCGCCTGCCGCCCGGAGAAGGCTGCGAGGCCTTTCTGACCGATGTGCGGGGCCGGCTGCTGGCCTTTCTGCTGGTCTCCGCTACGGAAGACTCGCTGTGGCTGAGCAGCCTGCTGATGGATGAAGAGGCCGTGCTGGCCCATCTGGACCGTTACCTCATCACCGAAGATGTCACACTCACCAGCCGCACCAGTCAGGTCGGGCAGCTGTACCTCTCCGGAGCACAGTCCGCCGCGGTGCTGGAGCAGCTGGGAGTGCCCGTCGGCCCGCTGCAGAAATTTGGTCAGCACTGCCAGGCGGATACATCCGCCGGTGAACTGTCAGTCCAGCGGACCGACCTGCTGGGACCGCCGGGTTATCTGCTCTCGGTGGCGCGGCCGGAGCTGGCTGCTCTGTGGGAGATCCTGAAAAGCCTCAACGCCCGCCCGGCCGGCGCCGCGGCCTTTCATACCCTGCGAATTGAAGCCGGGCTGCCGCTGTACGGGATCGATCTGTCGAGCGAGCAGATTGCCCAGGAAGCGGCCCGCACCAGCCGCGCGATTTCCTTCACCAAAGGCTGCTACCTGGGCCAGGAACCCATTGCCCGGCTGGATGCCCTCGGTCATACGAATCGTGAACTGCGGGGTATTCGCCTGCTGACTCCGGGGCTTCCCGTGGCCGGCGCCGCCGTGCGGGACGAAACCGGTACGGCGGAAGCAGGTCAGATCACCTCAGCCAGCCGGCTGGACGACGAGCAGCCCGCCGTGGCACTGGCCGTGCTGAAGAACCGCTTCGGCACGCCCGCCAGCCGGGTGCAGGTCACGCTGGCCGATGGCTCGACGGCTGCCGGTGAAGTCTTCTGGCCGCTGCAGGCCGGCCCGCATTGACAACCTGCTTCCCGCAGCAGAACCGTTCAGTCTGACACACTCACGACCTTTGGCAACCCGACCAGCTGAGCCACATTCACCCGAGGAGAACCGCAGGGATGAGCTACGACATTCAAGGGAAGACGGTGCTGGTAACGGGAGCGAACCGGGGCATCGGCAAGGCCATTGTGGAGTCCTGCCTGAAGCACGGGGCCGCGAAAGTTTACGCCGCCGTGCGGAAACCGGCTTCGGCCGCGCCCCTGGTGGAAGCCCACGGCGACAAAGTCGTGCCCGTGGCCATCGACCTGGCGGACAATGCCTCCGTGCAGGAAGCCGCCAGGACCGCCGCCGATACCGAAGTCGTCATCAACAATGCCGGAGTGCTGAAAACCAGCACCGCGCTGTCGGCGGATGCGATCGAATCGCTGCAGTATGAGATGGATGTCAACGTCTACGGGCTGCTGCGGGTGGCTCAGGCCTTTGCACCGGTACTGAAATCCAACGGGGGCGGCGCACTGGTGCAGCTGAACTCGGTTGTCTCGCTCAAATGCTTTCCCGATTTCACCACCTACTGTGCCTCCAAAGCCGCGGCGTACTCCATCACCCAGGGACTGCGGGCCCAGCTGGCAGAGCAGGGGACGGTCGTGCTCAGTGTCCACCCGGGTCCCATCGCCACCGACATGGGCGATTCGGCCGGGCTGACGGAAATCGCCGAGCCGCCCGAACTGGTCTCAGAAGGGATCGTGGCCTCCCTGAAAGCGGGCGAGTTCCACCTGTTTCCCGACACAATGGCCCGGCAGATCGGTTCAGCCTACGCCGGCTTTGCCCGGGATGTCATCGAGGACGGCCCGACCGAAGAGTAGGCACCCCAGCTCAACCGGTCCCGGCAGCATCCGGTGTCCGGCAGAAGAATCTTCCGCCGGGCAGCCGGACCGCCGGTTCCAGGGCATGGCCGGCAGACCATGACTGACTTCGAGAAGTCACCTCTGTGCAGTCCTGTCACCGTGCAGTACTGACACGGTGAATCCAGGGGAAAGAGCCGACAGAAAAACGGGTTACACCAGCGGGCAGCCGGCAGTCCGGACGGCCGCGGGGAAAGCGGGCCGGACAGCCGCCGGTTCTGCTCAGGGAAAGGTATGCTGAACAGTAAACTGATTCCTCTGCCGGGCAGCAGTCGATGAGATGCCTGCTGGAATCAGCTGAGACAGAAGAGATCACAACGGAGCAGACGGGCAGCCGGACCGTGCGACAACGCCCGGCAGAGCCGCCGCGAAAGCGGGTGATTACCTGCCGGACAATGTCCGGGAAGTACCGGTGGGGAACCAGGGTTTCTTGACGCCCGGATTTCCTGCGTGTTACAAAACTGATTGCTGATTCCCCCGACGGCTGGCCTGTTCTGGCAGTCTCCGGGTGGATCCCTCCCTCCGGACTGAGCGCCTGTCCGGAAATCCCTGCCCGCAGACAGTCTGGTGTGACTTCCTTCATTTCACTCCACATACTGCGGCAGATGAAGACAGGCTTCCGGACTATCTCTGAGAAAGTCGGTCAGTGTAATGATGAACGTCACCGTTCAGGTCATCGAAGGGCTGGAGCGTGGCAGAACCTATGAAGATCTGCCCTGCCCGCTGACGATCGGCCGCGAAGACGACAACACGATCCGTCTGAACGACGAACGTGTCAGTCGGTTTCACGCCAAGCTGCAGGAAGACGGCGGCCGGATTATTCTGACCGATCTGGACAGCACCAACGGCACCCGAGTCAACGGCCATCCCGTGCAGATGCGGGTGCTGCAGCCGGGCGATCAGCTGACCATCGGCCGCTGCCTGCTGATCTATGGCAGCCGCGAGGAAATTGAGGAACGTGCCCTGAGCCTGCGGATTGCCGAGGAGGTTGAGAGCGAACAGGATGACTCGGGCGAGCATACGATTTCCGCCGGGGCTCCGGGGGCGTCGCTGGCCGACCGCATGCACGATCTGTTCCCTGCCGGGCCACCGTCTCCGCCGGTTGACCTCAGTCCCGGTCAGCGGGCCGAAGTCTCCGACTTCCTGGCCTACGTGCACGAACAGATCCGCCATATCCTGCTGACGGGTTCTCAGACGGATTCGGTCGACAGAGTGGAGACCGACTCGCTGGAAATTGACTGGCTGTCCTGGCAGCGGCTGCTGCGGCTGGAGATGGACCTGGCCCGCTCGCTCCGCGCCATCGCCGAGCCGGACTGTGCCGAACCCGACTGCTGAACCCGGCGACTGCTCAACTCAACCGGGTTCTTCCGCAGCCGGGTATTATTCCACCTTCAGCAGCCGGGCTGCATTATTCCAGAAGATGTCCTCCACCTGGGCATCGCTCAGCCTTTCTGACCAGCATGCCTGACGCACCGACCGCAGATGTTCCAGCCCGGTGAGCACGGGACGGATCGTCTGGTGCTTTTCCTCCCACACGGGCAGGTCTTCCGTCAGCCACAGGAAGGTATCGGCCACCGACACCGAGCGGCCCCGCATGTGGCTCACCGGCAGGTCACTGCCGTACATCAGCCGCTCGTGGCCCAGAATCCGCAGGATGGCCTGGTGCGCAATGGGTTCGCAGTTGGCACTGGTGTCGAACCACAGATTCTCCAGCCCGGCCAGGCGGGGCAGGCCTTCCAGATTATGAGAGGGCTGAAAGCCACGGGCCGAGTGTGCCAGCACCAGCTGCATACCGGGATATTTCCGACAGCAGCGGATCAGGCATTCGATATTGCCCGGGTCGGCCACGGCCCGCGAGCGAACCATGTGCAGGGTGACCACCCACTCTTCCTCGTGGGCCACCTGCATCAGCGATTCCGGCAGAAAGTCGGTAATCGCGGCTTCCCATGTGGGTTTGACGGCCGACATCGTGTGGTAGCACTTCAGCCCGCACAGGCCCAGCCGCCGCACTTCTTCGCGCACGTGCTCCGGGTCGTCTTCGGGAGTCACAAAATACAGCCCCCGGAACTGGGGCCGCCCGGCAATCTGCTCTGCGGTCCATTCATTGGCCGCGGAAATCATGTTTCGGTCGTGCGTCCACGACAGAAACAGGGCTGCCGTATGCCGACCGGGATGCAGATCCTGCATGTACTCCAGGTAGGCATCGGTGCCAACGGGCGAAGGCAGCCAGTTCCAGGGCACCTGCCCGCTGGTCCAGATGTGCGTATGCGCGTCGTAGACTTTATCGGGGATGAACGAAGCCAGTTCGCGATCGTAAAACTCACGATCGTGTGGCTGCAGCAGGGAGTGGGTGGGAGCGGTCACGAACAGCCTCCGGCCGGTTGCGGCCTGAATCGAATAATGCAGTCAGGGCAGACAGTCTGATGTCCGGACGGTCAGTCCGTTTCAGTCGAGGGCAGGGCGGGGCGGGTTGGCCCAGTGACTGCCCGCGTCGTGGCCGGAAACCACTACGCCTTTTGCATTCCAGCCAAGGCCGGCCCGGACTTCGGCGGCACAGTACCTCAGCGTCAGTCCGCAGCGGCGACGGTCGGAATGATTGGCGGGCGAACTGTGCAGCAGCAGGTCACTGTGAATGGAGATTTCACCAGCCTCCAGTTCAACCGGTACCGGTTCGCCATACTGCTCCACATCTTCCACCGTCTGATCGAGGACGTTTTCTTCCTCGGGCCGGCTGGGGCGCCAGGGAATTTCGCCCCGCAGATGCGAACCGGGAATGAACGACATGCAGGCGTTTTCCACGGAAGCCTGGTCAATTGCCAGCCAGACGGTGACCGTCCGCGAAGGAGACAGCGGCCAGTAGGTCGCGTCCTGATGCCAGGACACCGCCCGCCCGTCGCGGGGCATCTTGCAGAAGAAATGCGAGCCCCAGCCAATCACATCTTCACCGAGCAGATCCCGCACCGGGCCCAGAATCGCCGGGTGACTCAGCAGATCGTACACACGGCCATGCGCCAGGTGCACGGTGCTGAGGGAATAGCTGTCCTTCCCGGCGGCTGTGGCTTCGGCCAGCAGCACATCGAAGTACGCCCGCAGGTCATCGGCCTCCGTCGGCTCAAGAACCCGGAACCCCTTCAGATAACCTTCCCGGTTGAACTGGTCGAGCTGTACCGGAGACAGCACTTGCGGTTCGGGCCGGCCCAGCGGCACGAAGGACAGCGTCCGTTCGACAGAATCCAGCTCTTCCCGGGCGGGAATGACGGCAAAGCCCGGTGCCGGAGTCGATTTCTCGGCGGGGTCGCTCATGCAGTCGCCTCTTCCAGCAGTTGGGGACGCAGACTTCCAGCTTCGAACTGCTGCCGCCATGCTGAAGCGGCACGCTGCGGTACGGCTCCGTTCAGGCGGGATTCAACTCCGCTTCCGCAGGGCCTGACGATATCACACCCCCGTCGGAGGCGGAAGCTGCGGCCAGCGCTGTCGTTGCGGCCGGTACGGGAATCTGCATGCCGAGGTACTCCACAAAAATGGCATACATGGCCGGAATGACGAGCAGCGTCAGCAGGGTGGCCACCAGCAGCCCGAAGATCATGCACCACGCCATGCCTTCCCACAGGGGTCCTCCATCCAGCGCCAGAGGCAGCAGCCCGCCAACGGTCGTGGCCGTTGTGAGAAAGATGGGCAGCAGCCGCTGACGGCCGGCTTCCACCAGCACCGCCCGGAACTGCTGCTGCGTCAGTCCCAGTACCGGCCCGCTGCCGTCGCTGTCGCGAATGGCTTCGCCCGCGAGGAGATCAGCAAATTCCATGAAGATGATGGCGGTATTCAGCACGATTCCAAACAGCGACAGAATGCCCAGCTGCGGCATGAAACCCAGCGGATAACCCGTCACATACAGCCCCGGCAGGGCACCGATCAGCGCCATGGGCAAGGTGGCCAGGATAATGGTCGGGCGGCCCCAGCCGTTGTATTGCAGCACGAGAATCAGCACCATCAGCAGCACGGACAGCCCCAGGCAGACGGACATCTGCTCCTGAGACTCCCGCGATTCGTACATTTCGCCGCCAATTTCAAACCAGAAACCCGCAGGCAGTGAAGCGATAAACTGCTGCATGTCCTCCCGCTGCATCAGGTCGGTCACCACATCGTTGGCCAGAACGCCGTCGTTCACCCGGGCGCGAACCTCGATCATCCGGTTCAGTTCCCGCCGCTCGATCTTCGCCGGATCCCACCGCTGGGAAACCGTGGCAATCGATTCCAGCGGCACCTTGCCGTTCGCCCCTTCGACAAATGCGGAACGCAGTGTCGACAGATCCTGGCGATTCTCCGGAGACAGCCGCAGATAGACGGGAACCTGGTGGTCGCCCTCGCGGAACGACGTGAGTTTGTGACCGTTGAAATAGGCATTCAACGTGGAAGCCACGGAAGCGCTGGACACACCGGCCAGGCTGGCCCGCTCGGGATCGGTATCCACCAGCAGCTGGAAAGCGTCGGCTCCCCAGGTATCGTGGTGATCCCAGGTGCCGGGCATCTGCTCCAGAATGGTTCGCAGTTCGGCAGCCAGTCTCCGCATGGTGGGAATATCGGCAAAGCCCGTTCCGTAGATTCGCAGTCCGATGGGCGCATCGACCGCCGGTCCCAGCGCCAGTTCGCGGGGAATGACCCGGGCTGCTGTCACGGGAGGAATTCCCATGTCGGCATCTCCTTCGCGGGCCACACGGCCCACATCGGCAGCCAGGCCCGTTGTCAGCCGGGGATCGGACGTCCGCACGAGAATTTCGGCAAAGTTCGGTTTGATCGATTCCGGATTGCGTCCCAGGTACCAGCGGGCGCCACCGCCCCCGACCGTGGTCCGCATCACCTTCAGCCGTTCGACCGGCTGGCCTTCGCTGTCGGTCCCCGGACTCAGCTGCCGAATCAGTTCTTCCACCTGCCGGGCCACCGCATCGGTCTGCTGCAGGGAGACGTTCTCCGGCAGCCAGACTTCCACCGCAAACTGGTCGCGGGCATCCTTCGGGAAAAACTCGGAACCCACCGGCAGCATGAGAGCCCCCGCCAGCAGGGCCACCGAAACCCCGACCGTGACGAACTTCAGCCGGATGGCTCCCGTGGCCACCGTACGGTAGATGCGGGAAATCAGGTTATCGCCAGGAGCCGGACTGTCCGTTCCCGCAGGACCATGGCCCCCTGACATACGGCCTGCCGGACCACTGCCGGATGAACGGCGGCGGAACATCCGGCCGCACCAGTCCATCAGCCACGGCAGCGGTGCCGACGGGCGGGAAATGTCGGCGGGAGGGCGAATGGCCCAGGCGGCCAGCACCGTGCAGAAGGTCATGGCCAGCAGCCAGCTGAGAATCAGCGTGACCGACAACGTGACGGGCAGGCTGTAAATGAACTCGCGTTTGGTCCCCACCAGGCCCACCAGCATCGGCAGAAAGGCAACCACCGTCGTGGCTGTTCCGCTGAGCATCGGCATCGACAGCTGGGCGGAGCCAGCCACTGTCGCGTCCACGGGATTCATTCCCGCCATCTGGTTGGTTCGAGACTGATCGCAGACCTGCACGGCATTATCGACCAGCAGCCCGAGGGCGATGATGATCGACGCCAGCGAAATCTGCTCCAGCTGCACGTCGAATAACGTCACCAGGCCAATGGACGCCACCACCACCACGGGAATGTTGGCGGCCATCACCGCAGCCGAACGAAAACCCACGACGAGGTAGACCACCGCAATCACAATCAGGATCGCACCGACCACATTCCACAGCACGTCCTGAATTTTCGCCCGCACATTCACCGACTGATCGGAGACAGCCGTCACCGCGATATCGGGCGGGATGGACCGTTCGATGTCCTGCATTTCCCGCACGCGGGCTGTCGCCGCATCGCACAGGTCGACAATGTTGGAACCGCTTTTCATCGTCAGCGCGACGATCACTGCATCCGCCGAACCGGTGGTGTCGCCGAAGCGGCAGATCGTTCGCGGCGGGTCTTCGTAACCGCGAATCGTTTCCAGTCCCAGCTCCTGCAGCTGGACGGGCGGTGCCAGCGGGTCATCGCCCACACCGACCGTGACGGAATCGATTTCCCGGACGGTATTGAACTCACCGGCCGGCCGCACGGAGTATCGGCCGGCTCCGGTATCGATCGACCCGCCAGTGGCCGTGATATTCCGGGCCTGCAGCAGCCTGGCCAGTTCGGAAGTCGTCAGACTCAGGCTGGACCAGGTGCCGGGATCCGTCTGAATATAGACCGCCTCTTCCCGCACACCGTACTGATCGGACCGGGCCACCCCCGGCAGCAGTTTGAGAGCATCGGCGATCTGCTGCGAAATCACATCGAGCCGGCGGAGCGAATACTTCCGTTCCGCGGGAATCTGTTCTTCGTCGGGCAGCGGCTGCTGAGACACCGAGAGCAGCAGGATGGACGTATCGCCGAATTCGTCGTTCACATTGGGAACCAGGCCCGATTCCGGCATTTCCACCTGCGCCACCCGGGCCCGCACCTTGTCCCACACGTTGTCGATTCGTTCCGGCGAGACGGTTTCCTCCGCATCGACATAAACAGTCGACAGGCCGACCTGGGTTGTCGAACGGACCCGCCGCACGTCGTCAATCGAATCGACGGCCTTCTCCAGCCGGTCGGTGATCAGCTCTTCCACTTTTTCGACCGGAACCCCCGGCCAGGACGTGGTGATGACGCAGGTCCGGACCGTGTATTCCGGGTCTTCCCGGCGGGGCATGGTCATCAGAGACCAGCTGCCCCACAGCATCAGCAGCCCGACGATGGTCAGCACGATGGGGCGATAGCGGATTGAGGCTGCCGAGAGTGTCACGGATTCACCTCCTCCGTAATCGACACGGCTTCCCCTTCACTGAGAAACCAGGCACCGTCCAGCACAATCCGGTCTCCGGATTTCAGACTGCCGGCTTCAACGGGTTCGATCCGCCTGAGCGTATCACGGAACTGCGTTTTATCTGCCCGCACCGGCACGCCCCGCACGACAGGAACCGAACCGCTGCTGTCCACCACCTGCACCAGCTGCTTCCCGCCCCGGCTGATGATGGAATTCACCGGCACATACAGCCCGGGCTGCAGCTTCCGCCCGCTCAGCTGAACCTGCACATAATCGCCCGGCCGCAGCTGCCACTGCTGGCGAACGTAAATCACCTCGATCTTTCCGGCGGCCAGCATCTCCGCGGGCAGGTCGTCCAGCGATTCGCCGTCGGGTGTGCGGAATTCCCCGGCAATCAGATCCGTCAGCGGATTCAGTTCGCCGATATCCGTCAGTTCGCGAAACGTGGCCACCTGCAGAAAGGGAATCCGCTTCTCACCGGGAACCACTCGGACTTTTTCCAGTGTCACCCGTCCGGGGGTGGCAGTTTCTCTGCCGGCTGGCTGTTCGCTGTCCCCTTCCTTCCGCAGCCCGGTCAGACGCCAGACGAACCATCCCTTTTCGTCCTGATGCAGCGACTGGTAGTTCACGAACCAGGGCGGCAGCCGGCGACTGGATGCGGTAAACAGCTGCATGGCTTCTTTCAGCCGGAACAGCTTCGCGGTGGAGTCGTCGTCCGGGATCCCTTCCTCCACCTGCTGATTGCGCACCAGCAGGGTGAGGCGGAAAGTCCGCGTGGCGGAATCCGCCACCGTGTCCTTCAGCCAGACGAAAGCCTGCACCCGCTCTTCGGAGCCGGGCAGCACGACCTCGACAACATCGCTGTAATGAATTTCCCGGTCCCGTTCGGCCGACAGCGAGACCTCCACCTGCACGGGGTCCATCATCTGGATTGTCAGCACCTGCTGTCCGGCCTGCACGAAGCTGCCGGAAATCCGATCGACGGAGGCGATCTGCCCGTGGAACGGAGAAATCAGCCGGGTATCTTCCAGATCCTTCTCGGCCTGCCGCAGCTGCTCTCCGGCTTCCCGTTCCTGGGCCCGCAGAGATTCCAGCTCCGCCTGTTTGACTTCCACATTGGCCTTCTGCTGAGCCAGCTGTCCCTCGGCGGTTGCATATCGGGCCTCCTGCTCGTCCACGTCGGACTGCGTGGCGGCCTTCCGCTCGAACAGCATCCGGATGCGTTCCCGTTCAGCCGCGGCCAGCCGCAGCTGCGCTTCCGCCACGGTAATCTGGCGGGGAATGACCTGTTTCAGTTCGGTCTCGGCCGCCTTCGTGCGGGCGATTGCCGTATCCAGCTGGGCGGTGGCACTCTGCACCTGCAGCTCGAACCGTTTTGATTCGAGGGTGGCCAGCACGGTGCCTTCCGTCAGCAGCTGGCCGTTTTCGTCGACTGTCCGGCCACGGATGTTAAGCCCTGGCTCCAGAATAGTGTCGATACGGCCCGGCACCTGGAAACCAATCTCCTGCCGCTTCCAGGCGGAAACAGTACCCGTGATAGCAGATTCGCCCGAAGGATCGCTGTGCGACAGACGAATCACCGTGACCGGTCGGGGACGGGGCTCCGGGGTATCTTCCGCGGTACTGCTGTTGCAGCCCCCCGCAATCACCGGGACAGTGGCCGCCAGCATGGCCAGAGAGACCGCTCGAAACCTGAAGACGGCCCGAGCCAGCCAGGCGGTACACAGTTGAGGAACAGGAACCAGCACAGCAGCACCTTCCCGTCTAAACGGCAGGACCAGCTGCCACGGCTGGCGGCTGCAGAATAAAACGCACCTGTGAGAGCAGGAGAAATATCCGACACTGCGGGCGAACGGCAGACACCAGCCAGTTCGCGAGCAGAAGGCCCGGCTTTGCGCCCGGCCCCAATTCTGCGGAGGAACACGGCAGACAGAGCCAGCACCAGCAGAGCCAGGCAACCTGTGAGAGTCGACCGGTGCCAGAGACAGGGCACGGTCGCAGTTCAGCTGGCCCGACGGAATTCCGGAACATCAGAAGCAGGTCATGCCAGCAGCTGGCGGACATGGCAGGACGGTCCCTGCATTGCCGCACCACCTTCAGCGACAGCAATTGCTCTCTGAATGGCTCAAAACCCTGCGGGATTGCCCTTCAGAGTCGAGCCTCTCATACCCCGGGAAGCAATATGAGACATCACTTCGGCAGGGGAACCGCCCGGACAGAGCCGCAACGGTCACGGAATCCCAATGGGTCGCGAGAACCTGCACCGCAGCGGGCAGGCAGAGACTTGTTACAAGGGTGGGCAACGGGATTTGAAGCCGCGACCTCCAGAACCACAATCTGGCGCTCTAACCAACTGAGCTATAGCCACCAAAACGATCAACGCGGGCAAGATACTCAGCGAAACTAACCACTTCAAGTTTGGGTGCAGGATTTACTGAAGGAATCGGGACGCTGGGATTTCCATCGTGCGACTTCAACAGTTGAGACACTTCATCCGAACGATGGTTCACGAGAGAAAGATGGCCCAGTGACGAAAAACCCCGCATTCTGCGCTGGACAGAATGCGGGGTTTGAGAGGGGCGAGCGGGAGTCGAACCCGCGCGTGACGGATTTGCAATCCGTTGCCTTAGCCACTTGGCTACCGCCCCGGCAATTACCGAAGTCCCGGCGGCGCTTTGGAGAAGTGCCGTCATTTGAACCTTCAGGGCATTTTATAGCGAATGTATCGGCATTCGGTCCACCCTGCTGAAGCATTTCCCTCAGAAATCCGTCAGCTGTCACCGAGCATTTCGACAACGGAGCGGCCGGTCTTCACAGGACATGACAGATTCCTGAGGGTTCGCGCCGGCGTCGGTGGAATGACACCACCGACACGGGTAGCATGAAAAAAATCAGTG
>JAGQPV010000208.1 GCA_020426545.1 Planctomycetaceae bacterium | reverse complement strand
GGATGGTTCACCATTGCCGGCAGCCACGGTGAGACTGTGCTGACTTCTGTTGATGCGGTGTTTCAGCCAGTCGTATCGTTCAACCTCAGCGAAAATCTGCCCGGGCTGACAGCCTTCACCGGGCACGTGGCCGGGGCCCCCGCTGCGATGCCTGTGCGCGAAGCCAAACTGAGACAGCTCGTGGAAGCCACGTCCGGATGGCAGCACGACGAAGACATCGTCATTCGTGGCGTATCGCCGGAAGATTTTCTGGTGCCTGTGGCTTCCCGTTCCTCCCGCTCCGGCCAGCTGCTGCGGTTCCGTGCGGATTACATCAGCGAGGGACTGGACGAATTCCGCGACGTGGCCCGCCTGCGGGGTAACCTGCAGCTCACCTTACAGAGCCGGCTGGCATTCGACGGGGAATTCAATCACTGGGCTGATCCGCCCGCCGGCCACGAGGACCTGTGGACCGGCGATGCCAACCTGGTGTATGTGTTCGGTTACGGAACGCCCGTCCGTCTGAAAATTGGTGGTGGTGCCAACTGGCAGTCATCCAGCGGAGAAATGGAATACGGTCTGAACTCGACCTACGGTCTCGATATCAGCATCAAACGGCCGTTCGTCGTTTCCGGCAGTCTGGATCTCGGTACCCTGAACGGGGACCGGGTCTTCCATGGACAGGCGACGCTGGGTGCTCTGCTGGGAATCCTGGAGATCTACGCTGGCTACGACTGGCTGGATTTCGGTTCCCTGAAAATGAACGGCCCGGTTGCCGGCGCAGGCATCTGGTTCTGAGACCAGGCCGGCACCCGGCCGAGTTCCGCCGCTGCAGGTTCCTCGCCTCGCTCATTCCGGCCATGGGCATGGCGGTTTCTGCCTGAAGATCTCTGCCCGGCTGTTCCCGACCCGCCGCACCGGGAAAACCCCTGTCGGATGCGGGGCTGGCAGACTGCCATTCGACAACTTCCGGCCGCCCGCTATATTCCAGGTTCAGAATCGGCAGATATTGCCGGTTCTGAATCCCTGATCAGCCGAATCTCCCGTGGTGAGTCTCCCATGGCACCGCAGTGCGGGGCCAGTTCGGGCTGCCCGCGGGGCTGATGATCAGCCGGTTCCGCACCGGGCGGAACGACGACTTCCGGTCGTATTTCGCCAGCCTTCCTTCCTGCAGTGACTCTGCTTTCCGGATCGTGTGCCGTCCGCTGCGGGTCCACCATCTCGTGCAGCGACTTCACATTGACCGTGCTGCTGAAAACCGTGCTGCTGAAGAGGCCTCGCCTGGTGCACGCATCCCGCGGACAACGCCACAGGTCGTCCGGCCTGCACTTTTTATTCAACTGTTCAAGCCCTGACAGGGCACTCGGAGAGACAATGGATTTCATCCGAGCCTTCCCTGGCTCTTCCTGTCGCTGCTTCCTGCCGGCCCTGGTACTGCTCTGTGTCAGTCATCTCCTGCATGGCCCGGCACTGGCTCAGGACACTGCTCCACCGTCCCGCTCGACCACTCCGGCGCCGGAAGGTGTCTCTGCCACCGAGAAAGTAAACGGCTGGCTGCGGGACGCCGAAGCCGACACGGAGCTGTCGGCCGAAGACAAAGCCAAAGTCGTCGGCATTTACCGGCAGATCCTGGAAGAGCTGGACCAGGCCCGTCAGCTGTCCGTCCTGGCCGCCACCGCTCTGGAGACGGCAAAGGGGGCGGAAGCCCGCGTCCAGGAAATCAAACGGGAGATCCGCGAACTCCCCACCAAACCCGACCTGAAGGATCTTCCCCAGGCCACTCTGGGGGAACTGCAGCAGGCCGTGGGTCGGCAGGAGCAGCTGCTCAGCGAACTGCGGGTCCGCCAGACCGCACTCGAGTCGGAACCGGCTCGCCGTGTGGCCCGTCGCCGCGAAGTGCGGAACCTGCTGGCAGCCCAGCCGGAGCGGATTGCTGATGTCAAGAACCAGCTGCAGGCCCCCCCTCCCGAGAACGAACCGACCGCTGTCTCCACCGCCAACCGCCGCAAGCTGGAAGCCCGGCAGCACCTGCTGGAACAGGAGAACCGGAAGCTGCAGGCCGAGATGCAGCAGTACGACGCGGCCGACAGCTTCGACCTGATTCGCTCGGAACGGGATCTGGTGGAAGCCCGGGTGCGTCATTCCGAGGCGAGACTCGCCGCCATCCGCGAACTGGAAGCCAGCCGCCGCCGCGCGGAAGCCGAGGCCCGCGTGCGTCAGGCACGGCAGCAGCTGTCTCAGCAGCAGCCCAGCCTGCGGGCCATTGCCAGCCGCAATCAGGAACTGGCCGAGCAGGCCCGCACAGTCAACCTGACACTGGAAGATGTGACCTCGGATCTCGAACAGACCCGCACAAAGCTGGCGGCACTGACCCGGCAGTTTGAACTGACGCGGGGAAAGGTCGACAGCATCGGTCAGACGGAAGCCATCGGCCAGTTACTTCGCAAACAGAAAGCTGACCTGCCGAACCTCGTGGAGCATCGGGATTCCGTCCGTGAGCGCCAGCAGCTGGTCCAGGAGGCACAGCTGGCCTCCTTCGAGATTGAAGAAAAACGCTCCGACCTGACAACTGTCGAAGCAGGGGTAGAAGAACTGCTGGCCGATCTGCCAAAGTCCGTCGTTCCGGAGGAGCGGGAGGAAGTCAGCGATGCGGCTCATGAACTGCTGACACTGCAGCGGGAGCTGCTGGACTCGCTGGCGCAGAGCCATACCCGGCTGCTCGACGATCTGATCACGCTCGATGCGGCTGAAAAGAACCTGATTCGCGTCGCCGAAGACTATTACGCCTTCATCGACGAACGTGTGCTGTGGATCCAGAGTTCCAGCCGCCTGTCGCTGGCCGACCTGCAGGAAGCCGTGGAGGGCACTGGCTGGCTGTTTCGCCCGAATGCCTGGCGAAACGTGGCCATGGCCTTCCGGCAGGATCTGACGGACAGCCCGCTTCTGTGGGCCACCAGTCTGCTGCTGCTGGCGCTGTGGCTCAGCTTTCTGGGACGCATGCGCAAACAGCTGCGGCAGTTCGGCACGGTAGCCTCCCGCAGCACCTGTCAGCAGTTCCGTCCGACGGTGCTGGCGGGCCTGTTAACGGGCGTGCTGGCTGTCATGTGGCCGGCCGTGCTGTGGTTTGCCGGCTGGCGGCTGACGGAAGCCGAAACCGGCGATGAGTTCACTCGGGCCGTTGCTTCCGGTTTTCGAGTGGTGGCCATTGTGCTGCTGCCATTGCAGCTGCTGCGTCAGTCCTGTCGTTCGGGCGGGCTGGCGACCGCGCATTTCGGCTGGTCGTCCTCCAGCCAGGAACTGCTGAAACGTTATCTGCGGGTGCTGGTGTTTTTCGCACTCCCGCTGCTGTTTGTCAGCGCGGTGGCCTCGTATCAGTCAGGAACCTCCAGGCACCCCGCACTGGCCCGGGTCGCCTTCATCTGCTCCATGCTGGCACTCAGCTGGTGTCTGCATCGGCTCACACGGCCGGTGGGAGGCCTGCCGCATGAATACCTGGCCGCGAATCCCGGCGGTCTGGCGAACCGTCTGCGGAATGTGTGGTATCCCCTGCTGGTGGCACTGCCGGCCGTCCTGGGAATCATTTCCGGATTCGGTTATGGATTTACCGCCGGCCAGCTGGTGATCCGTCTGTTTATCAGTTTCGTCTTTCTGCTGGCGGCCATTCTACTGGGCGGATTCCTGCGGCGCTGGCTGCTCATCAGCCGCCGAAGAATTGCCATTCGCGAAGCCCGCAAACGGGCTGCCGAAGCCGCCTCGACCGGAAGTGATTCGGCCGGCGGTTCGCCCATCCGGCTGGATGACAGTAACGGGGTCGACCTGGCCGCGATCGATACGCAGACACGCCGGCTGCTGAACACGGCGATCGGCTTCACGGCACTGGCCTGCCTGTATTTCACCTGGGTCGATACGGTTCCCGCCCTCCGGGTCTTCGACCGGGTCGAGCTGTGGCAGGTGGAAGTGGAATATACCGAATCACAGTCTTCGTCCATCCTGCCGGAGAATGGCATCACCTCCTCGCCCGCGGCCAAAGACAGTGAAGACGGTGTCGAGGTGAAGTCGGGGACCCGCTGGAAATGGATTACCCTGGGCAGTCTGTTTAAAGCTCTGCTGATCGTGATCCTGATGGTGGTTTCAGTCCGGAACCTTCCCGGCCTGCTGGAAATTGTCGTGCTGCGGCACATGCCGATCGACGCGGCCGCACGGTTCGCTGTTACCACATTGACCAGCTACGCCATCCTGATCGTGGGCATTCTGTTCGCCTTCGGCACGCTGGGCATCGGCTGGGCGAAGGTGCAGTGGCTGGCCGCAGCCCTGACTCTGGGTGTGGGCTTTGGACTGCAGGAAATTTTCGCGAACTTCGTCTCCGGCCTCATCATCCTGATTGAACGGCCAATTCGCGTGGGCGATGTGGTCACCATCGACGACGTGACCGGCATCGTCTCCCGCATTCGCATCCGGGCAACCACCATCACCGGCTGGGACCGCAAGGAACTGATCGTTCCCAACCGCGAGTTTATCACCGGCCGCCTGCTGAACTGGACTCTGACCGACTCGGTCAACCGGGTGGTGCTGAACGTGGGTGTGGCTTATGGGTCGGATACGGAACTGGCACGCAACCTGCTGCTGGAACAGGCGGCGAAGCACCCGGAGATCCTGAAGGATCCCCCGCCGATGGCTGCCTTTGAGGAGTTCGGCGACAGTACGCTGAATTTCTCGTTGCGGGTTTACCTGCCGAAGATGGATCAGCGGCTGGTGGTCATTCACGATCTGCACACGGCAATCGACCTCGCCTTCCGGAAAGCGGGCATCGAAATCGCCTTTCCTCAGCGTGATATTCACGTTCGAACCGCCGCTCCCTTCACCGTCAGTTCCCCGCCGCCCTCCGAATCGCATGAATCGAACGGAAACGCGGTGGAACCGAAACGCCCAGAGCCCGCTCGGGAAACAGAGCATGCCAGCACAGACTGACAGACCGAAAAAGCGAAACAGGCTCCGCTTCCGCCGCAATACCCGTCGGAATACGGTGCCGGACCGTTTTCGCGCTGATCCCACCGCCCCGCCGCCGGAAATCAGCGTCTTTCTGTGGAACGCAGACTCCTGCGTGGAAGAGCAGGACGTTCAGGTCAGAAAAATCAGCCTCCCCACCGACCCCGCCACCCGCATCTGGCTGAATGTCAGCGGTCTGGGAGATGCCGATACAATTCGCCGCATTGGCGATCAGTTTGGCCTGCATCCCCTGGCCCTGGAGGATGTGGTGCATGTCCACCAGCGTCCCAAAATTGAGGACTATGGCGATGTGCTGTTCCTGGTCTCCCGGATGGTGACCGAAAGCGAGCAGTTTGAGACGGAGCAGGTGTCGCTGTTCGTGGGGCGGAAGTTCATTGTGACCTTTCAGGAACGCCCGGGAGACTGCTTCAAGCAGGTGCGGGACAGGCTGCGTTCCGGACAGGGGATGATGCGCAGCTCCGGCCCCGATTACCTGCTGTACTCGCTGCTGGATGCGATCATCGACGGGTATTTTCCTCGGGTGGAATCGTCGACCCGCCGCCTGGATTACCTGGAGGAACTGATCGCCACGACCACCAGGATTGACCCGATGCACGCCATTCGGAAAATGAAGACCGATCTCCGCATGATGCGACGCACCGTGACCTGGCAGCGGGACGCCCTGCTGATGCTGGTGCGGGGCGAGTTCGCCCCCATTGCCCCCTCCGTCCGCATCTACCTGCGGGACTGTGCCGACCACAGCATGCAGCTGCTGGACGCGATCGAAATGGATCGCGAAATGTGCTCTGACATCAGCGATCACTACTTCGCCCTGCTGAGCATCCGCAACAACGATGTGTCCCGGGTTCTGACGATCATTGCCACGTTATTCATGCCGATGGGCGTTGTCGCCGGCATTTACGGCATGAACTTCGATCCATCCGTCAGCCAGTGGAACATGCCCGAGCTGAAATGGGCCTGGGGTTACCCGTTCGCCCTCAGCCTGATGGCGACCTTCGCTGTCGGCATGACCGTGTGGTTCTGGGTTCGCGGCTGGTTCCACCGCTGAGTGCCTGCCCGAAGTAATGTTCTGTCGTAAAGCGAGCAAAGGCAGGAAGATGAAGCCAGGACTGGTTTCAGCGTGTGCCACTGCCGGCTGGTTCAGCAGTGCCTTCCGGGAAGTAATAACGGCTTGGTGGTACAAGGGTTAGATTCGTCAGGCACAGCCTGACCTACGGAAGAAATCCAGGCCTGTCCGCCACGTACAACCTTGTCTGGAAGTTTCGGTAACCGAACCCTCGCTGAATTTGCAAGTTGCAGCGTGACCGGCTTTTCGGACAGGCACTGAGATGCAGGCGAAACAGGTAAGGCCGCATCAGGCTTCGCCCGTCCCCGCTCCGCCCCCACGGCTGCGCACGAGGAATTTTCTGCCAAAAATTCCCGGGCTGCCTCGATGACGGGGCTGCGGCACTCTGGACAGGCTCCAGCAGCCGGCTCCCGCTGCTGAAAATCCCCCCGCAGGCGACACTGCAGGAGTGCCGCCCGCAGGCCCGGAGAGCAGTCTCAAGCGAGCCCGGACCGACCACAGCGCAAAGAGAAAGCCCCACGTAACATGTTGTTACGCAGGGCTTTGCAAAGTTGCCCGGCCTGGATTTGAACCAGAACTAAATGATTCAGAGTCATTCGTGCTACCGTTACACTACCGGGCAGGCAGGCAACGTGAACTGCAACCAGCGGATGCAGCGCAACGCCACGGTGTGAGACAGGTTATAGAGAATGAAGGTTCGCCTGCCAAGCGTGATTTCCGAAAACTGACCGCTGACGGACGGATCTTCGGGGATCCTGCTCTCTACCTTCGGCAGGATCGGACTGCGGTGAAAATCCGTCCCGCTGCAGCCGACGAACCTTCAGCCCAGAGCCGCCTGAAGAACAGCCACAGCCCCCACGGCAGGTGGTCCTGGCCAGGCGGTCAGGTCCAGCCGGCTGGCCAGAGGCAGCAGTTCAAACGCTGTCCTGTCACTGCCTGCGGGGCCGGTCTCACGGTGCCGGTGGCCGGTGGCCTCAAGATCCGGGCCAAGCCACAGCACCAGACCGGGTGTCCCGCCAGTGCTGTCCAGTGGCTGACTGAACACAGAGCCAGCCTGCTCGTCCACGGTGAACTCCACCTGCGGGAACTGGCGGCGCAGTTCGGCAGCCAGCGACATGCGGTGGGCGGCAGCACCACCCGTCAGCCTGACGATCAGTGGGCGAACCAGCAGGCGTCCCCGGAGAGCGGAAATCGTCTGCCGCTTCTCCGGGTGCAGCACTCCGCCAGCGATCTCGGCCAGCGGGTCGAGCACAAACCGCCGGTACCATGCCGCCGGATGTGGGACCACGAGACGGGGATGCCGAATCAGCCGGGAGCCGTACAGAATCAGGTCGAGATCCAGAGTGCGGGGCGACCAGTGAAATGGCCGTTCCCGCCCGGCCCGCTGCTCCTCCGCCTGCAGTAACGAGAGCAGATCAAGAGCGGGCAACCGGCAATGCAGTTCGGCAGCCGCGTTCAGGTAGACCGACCCCGCGCTGCTGCCCACGGGCACTGTCTGATACGTGCTGCTGATCTGACGGACGGAGACTCCGGGGGCTGCGTCGAGTCGCTTCAATGCCGAATCGAACGCGGCAGCCACATCCCCCAGGTTGCCGCCCAGAGCGATAAAACAGGACGGCATCGGCCTGGCCTTCAGTTCGCCGAGTCTTCCGGACTCTCCGCCTGTGCGGGAGGTTCCGGCGCGGGAACGGGCTGCTTCTCCGCCGGTTTCTCCCCAGCTGATTTATCAGCCGGAGGTTCACCGGGATCCGCGGCACTGTCGCTGTTCTCGCCGGCGGGTGTTCCGACGTTCTTCGGCAAATCGTCTGCGGCATCCTCACCGGAGGGAGCCTCTTCCGCCGGCTGTTCAATCTCCGGACCCATGGTGGCCAGCATCTTCAGAATTTCTTCTTCGTCCCACTCCGACTCTGCCACCTGCAGCATCAGCATGGCGAATCCATCGCCCGAGGGAAACACACCGGTCACCTGCCGCCATTCGTCACCCGATTCCGAATCCGTCCCCTTGCCAAACCGGAAGGTGACTTCCTCACCATTGATTTCGTAGACCCGCGTCTCGGTTTCCTCGATCTCAATATTTCGCTGGCTGGATTTCCCCCCGGACCCCTGTTCCATCCCCCGCTTGAACTGCTCTTCAAATTCGCCGGAATCGGCCCCGGCATTGGGGATGTTGAGTCTGGCCAGCATCAGCATGCCTTTGCTGCCGCTCCGCTGGTAAGCGGCCATCGTCATGCCGTAATCGGTAAACGGCACCTTGAATGCCATCCGCGCCTGAGGCTCGAAGGTCGCGGGAATCTGCAGATTGGGTGCAATCTCCTGAGCGGCAGCCGCGGTGGCTGCGGGAGATTCGTCAATCTGCACGGCCTGCCGGCCCATATAGTAGAACCCGCCGCAGCACAGCATGGCACTCACACCACCCGCGCAGAGCACGAACAGCAGAATCTTCATGCCAGTGCTCATGCCCGGCTTCTGAGCCTGTTCCCGACGATACTCAGACGCCGACTCCGTATCGTCCTGCCAGTCATTCTGACCAGACATAAACACTACTCCAGATGGTGCTTCCGCATTGAGGACTCGCAGGGTCCACGTGCCGGCAATACCGCCAGCTGTACAGACTGCGGCCATTAGACCGCATTGTGAGGATGCCAGCCGACAAGTTCAATCCCTGACTTCCTCCCCCGAACCAGCCTGCATTGTTTTCGCCTGTGCCGCGTTGACGCAGGGCGGCCCGCCGCTGAGCCACCGCAGCACACCCGCACCACGGAA
>JAGQPV010000207.1 GCA_020426545.1 Planctomycetaceae bacterium | reverse complement strand
GTCACCGCCCGATTGTGCTGGAATCGATCCGGTTTCCGGAAACCGTCATCTCGATGGCCGTGGAGCCGGAAACCAGTGCCGACCGCAAGAAGCTGGCGGACACGCTGGAGCGACTGGCCCGGCAGGATCCAACATTCGATGCCCGCATCAGCGAGGAAACCGGGCAGACAATCATCAGTGGGATGGGTGAACTGCATCTCGAGGTCATTCGGAAGCGGATTGAGCGGGACTTCAATCTGCAGGTGCGGGTGCACAAGCCGCGGGTCAGCTATCGGGAAACCATCAGAAAGACTCACAAAGCAACGGGAGTATTCAGTCGGCAGGTGGCGGGCAGCCCTCAGTTTGCCGAAATTACTCTGCAGGTCGAGCCTGAGAAATCTGAAGAGGCGGTGGGGCTGACCAGCAGAATCAAGCCGGGGACCCTGCCTCCGGAATTCCTCAAAGCGGCCGAGGAGTCCATTCTGAGCGAGGCCCGTGGTGGTGGCGTGATGGGCTTCCCCCTGATGGATGTCCGGATCACACTGCTCGATGCCAGGTACCGCGAAGGGGAAACCACGGAGGTGGCCGTGCGGGCTGCCGCCGCGGAAGCGGTGAGTCAGGCCCTGGAGGGAGCCGGGATCGTGCTGCTGGAGCCGGTGATGCGGCTCGAAGTCGTTACTCCGGAAGAGTTTCTGGGGAATATTCAGTCGGATCTGAATGCGCGGCGGGCCGTGATCGTCAGTACCGAACCGCGTGATCATCTGACGATGGTCGAGGCTGAGGTGGCCCTGTCCACGATGTTCGGCTACTCGACACGGGTCCGCAGTCTGTCACAGGGCCGCGCTTCGTACTCCATGGAGCCGCTGCGGTATGCGGAAGCACCTGCCGAGGTACTGAAAGAGATGACTGGCTGAAGGATTCGGTGCGAAATCGGGTGTGGACACGGAAACTGCTGCCAGGTTCGTTGACAGACTGGAAACACCCTATTACCATTGCTCGCTTCCCCGTAACCAGCCGGGAGAAAGAGTTTTTCATAAGTCTTTTGGGAAGGGAAACTTGAGTGGCCGCAGTCAGTCAGGAAAGCATCCGAATCCGGATGGAAGCCTATGACCACTCCGTACTGGACCAGTCTGCTTCAGATATCGTCGATACGGCGAAGCGGACAGGTGCAGTGGTTCATGGCCCGATCCCTCTTCCCACGCGGATCGAGCGGTATACCGTGCTGCGTGGTCCCCATATCGATAAGAAGTCTCGCGAACAGTTTGAGATTCGGACGCACAAGCGTCTGATTGATATTATTCAGCCGACCGGCAAGACGATTGATGCTCTCAACAAGCTGTCTCTTCCGGCTGGTGTTGACATTAAGATTAAAGCGTCGGTCGGCGGCTGAGGCTGCTCTCGTGGTTGTCGGGCGGGCGTCTGTTCTGTCCCGGTGGTTTGTTGAGTAGTGTCTGGCTGCTGGCTCTGGAGGTGTGCAGAGATGCCCGTCGGGTTGCTTGGTCGAAAAGTCGGCATGACTCAGGTGTATGGCGAAGACGGTGTTCTTCTGCCGGTGACTGTGGTTGAAGCCGGGCCGTGTGTGGTGCTGCAGTTGCGCACTGCTGAGCGTGACGGGTATGAGGCTGTGCAGCTTGGCTTTGCGGATCGTCCGCGGGGTCGGGCCAGTCGGTCTGAGCGGGGGCATGTGGCCTCGATTGGCTCGAAGCGGCAGCGGCGTCTGGCTGATGCCGGGGTTGAGCAGTCTGGCCGGGCGGATTGTGAGCCGAAGCGGTTTGTTCGTGAATTTCGGACGGATGGCGAGTCGGTCGATCTGTCGGTTGGTGACGTGCTGGATGCCTCGGTGTTCGGCGATGGTTCGTTCATTGATGTAATTGGCACCAGCAAGGGGCGTGGCTTCGCTGGCGTGATGAAGCGGCATAACTTCTCCGGTCAGCGGGCCAGTCATGGTGTGAAGCGGGTTCACCGGCACGGTGGTTCGATCGGCATGAGTGCTGATCCGGCCCGCGTGTTCAAGGGGACTCGTATGCCGGGCCATTATGGTTCGGCTCAGGCGACTTTGCGTCACCTCAAAGTGGTTCGGTCGGATGCCGAGAATGGCGTTCTGCTGATTCGTGGTGCTGTGCCTGGCCCGAATGGCGGGTTTCTGGTGCTGCGGCACACGAATCGTCACTGATGCTGGCGGTGTGGTCGGGTTTTGAAAAAAGTGGCTGCGATGGCCGGGCTCTCTGGCGCAGGTCTGCATCGGTTGTGGACTGCTGGCTGGCAGTAGTGTGCGGGTTGTCGCGAGCTGGTTCGGTGTCTGGTGCAAGCCAGTCAGTCGGGTTCTGGAAGGGAGCTGGTGGGCAGACATGATTTCTGTGCCTGTTCGCGGTGTCGATGGCGGTGAGGTCGGCACGTACGAGTTTGATCCGGCTGAGCTGGCTGGCGGAATTAATCGTCAGCTGCTGCACGATGTGGTGGTCATGTATGAGGCCCGTCGGCGGGTCGGTACCGTGCAGACGAAGTCTCGTGGAATGGTGGCTGGCAGCACGAAGAAGCTGTATCGCCAGAAGGGGACGGGCCGTGCCCGGGCTGGTGCCAAGCGGACTCCGGTTCGTAAGGGTGGCGGTCACGCCTTCGGTAAGAAGCCGGTGGATTACAGTTATCGTCTGCCGCGGAAGGCCGTGCGTCTGGCTTCCCGGATGGCGCTGCTGAGTAAATTTCAGGATGATCAGGTTGTCATGCTGGACGATCTTCAGCTCGAATCACCCCGCACTCGGGTGGTGGTTGATCTGCTGAAGGCGCTGGGTGTTTCTGGTTCGTGCCTGTTCTCCGGTCAGGCGAATGATCCTGCACTGTGGAAGTCCGTGCGGAATCTGCCGGAAGTGGCTGCCCTGCCCGCTGGTGATCTGAATGCGTATTCGCTTCTGCGTCATCGCAATCTGGTGATTACGAAGGCGGCGATGGATTCGGTGCTGGGCCGTGTGTCGGCTGGTTGATTCGGTGGTTGTCGGCAGGTAACGGCTGAAGGTGAGTAGCAATGTCAGAATCACAGGCGTCCGGATTGAAGCTTGAGCCTTATCAGGTGGTGCTCAGGCCGCTGGTTACCGAAAAGGGGACTTTCCTTTCGGAACAGTACAACTCGTACACTTTCCAGGTGAATGCCGCGGCGGACAAGAATGATATTCGCGCTGCCGTGGAAGAGCTCTGGGATGTGCGGGTGTCAAGAGTTCGGACTCAGAATCGCAAGGGTAAGCCCCGTCGTCACAAGGCGCGGAAGGGCTATACCAGTAACTGGAAGAAGGCTGTTGTTCGGCTGCACGAAGAGGACCGGATCTCCTTCTTCTGAGAATCGGTAATGTTCTGACTGTGCGGTGGCGTTCAGATGTGTCTGCTGGTGCCGGGAAGCTGAGTTATGGGATTGCGACATTACAAGCCGACTTCGCCGGGCCGCCGCGGGGCGAGCGTCAGCGACTTCGCAGAGATTACAGACCCGAAAAAGCGGCCGGAGCGGTCGCTGGTTGTTCGTCTGACCCGGACTGGCGGTCGGAACAATCAGGGCAAGATTACCTCCCGGCACCGTGGTGGCGGGCATCGTCGGCTGTACCGCCTGATTGATTTCCGGCGCGTGCGGGACAACGAGCCGGCAGAAGTGATTTCGATCGAATACGATCCCAACCGCTCAGCACGGATTGCGCTCGTGCAGTACGCGGACGGGGAGAAGCGATATATCCTGGCGCCAGAAGGCCTGGTGGCCGGGGCGACCGTGGAGAGTGGTGAAGAGTGCGAGCCGAACATCGGGAACTGCATGCCGCTGGCAAAAGTTCCGCTCGGTACGACGGTGCATAACGTGGAGCTGCGTCCCGGTCGTGGCGGTCAGATGTGCCGCAGTGCGGGGACATCGGCTGTTCTGAATGCCCGTGAAGGCCGCTGGGCTCAGCTGACGCTGCCTTCCGGTGAAGTGCGTCGTGTTCCCAGTCAGTGTCGTGCCACTATCGGCGAGGTCGGTAACTCCGAGCATGACGCCGTGGTGCTGGGAAAAGCCGGGCGCCGTCGCTGGATGGGTCGCCGGCCGCATGTCCGGGGTACAGCAATGAACCCCGTGGCTCACCCGATGGGTGGTGGTGAAGGTCGGAACTCTGGTGGGCGGCATCCGTGCAGTCCGACCGGCAAGCTGGCGAAGGGCGGTCACACCCGCAAGCGGAAGAAGGCCTCCTCGAAGGCGATTATTCGCCGCAGGAAGTCTCGTCGTTACGGGTATGTTAAAGTCTGATGATCACAGTACAGGGCAGGTAATGAGCCGATCACTGAAGAAGGGTCCCTACGTCGACGAGAAGCTGTACCGGAAGGTCGAGGCGCTGAATGCTGCCGGCCGGAAGGACGGTATCAGGACGTGGGCCCGGGCATCGACTGTTGTCCCGGAGTTCGTGGGGCACACGTTTCTGGTGCACAACGGCAAAACACATATCAACGTGTACGTGACCGAAGAGATGGTCGGTCACAAGCTCGGTGAATTTGCTCCGACGCGAACATTTCGCGGCCATGGAGCCCGCGGTAAGCGATAAAACCCGGTCTGTCATTCCGCAGTGCATGCAGCAGATCAATCGGCATAGAGTGGTGAGTCTGGAGTACAGGCGATGGCAGTGGTCAGGGCGTCACATAAGAATGCAAAGATTTCGGCCACAAAGGTGCGCCCCTTCGCGGATCTGATCCGTGGCATGTCCGTCAGTCAGGGGCTGGATGCACTGAAGTACCTGCCGAACCGCGGTGCCCGCGTGATTGAGCAGGTTCTGCACAGTGCCCGGGCCAACGCGGAGGACCGCGGACTGCGGAATGTCGACAGGCTTCAGATTTCAGAGGCCCGCGTCGATGGCGGCCCGATGCTGAAGCGGATCCAGCCGCGTGCCCGGGGTATGGCGTTTGTGATTCGTCGTCGGTCGGCCCATGTGCATGTGGCTATTGAAGCTCCTGAGCTGCAGTAGTGCCGGTTTCGAGTGGCTCCGGGCGTTCCCGGGTCGGGCTTCCACGGTGAAGCCTGAACTGGTCACCGGGACTCACGCGGTGGAGTGAGGCAGTCATCAGTCGGGTCAGGCGAATCCCTCCCGTGCCAGGATAAACGAATACCGTTCCGATCAGTACGGGTTGAATGCGGCGACAATACGCCGGACTCATTCGAAATAGCAGGCAAAGACTATGGGACAGAAGGTTAATCCAACTGGTTTTCGAGTTGGAGTGGTGGAAGGCTGGCGGAGCCGCTGGTATGCGTCCCGGCGTGATTTCGGCGATCTGCTGATCGAAGACTTCAAGATTCGGGAATTCGTCAAGCGGAAGTATCAGTTCGCCGGCATTCCGAAGATTGAAATCGAACGTACCCGCGATCAGGTGGTGGTCCATCTGTGGACGGCCCGTCCGGGGATCATCATCGGCCGGAAAGGTCAGGAAGTTGATCGGCTCAAGGCTGAGCTGGAAGACCTGACCGGACGGCGGATGGAACTGAAGATTGTTGAAGTCAACAACCCGTCCCGCAGTGCCGTGCTGGTTGCCGAAGACATGGCACAGCAGCTGGCCAAGCGGGGCAGCTTCCGTCGCACGATCAAGCGGATGCTGGATCAGGTGATGGAGTCCGGGGTGTACGGTGTCAAGATGGAGCTGTCCGGCAGGCTCGGCGGCGCAGAAATGTCTCGGAAAGAGAAGGCCAGTCGCGGGTCGATTCCGTTGTCTACGCTGCAGCGACACATCGATTACGGTTTTGCCGTGTCGAAAACTGCGCAGGGCATTATCGGCGTAAAAGTGTGGATCGATCTCGGGGATTATAAAGACGAGGAGCAGGCTGATGGCGCTAATGCCCAGGCGGGTCAAGCATCGAAAAAGCCAAAGAGGTCGCATAAAAGGTAATGCCTCCCGGGGCAATACCGTTGCTTTCGGTGACTGGGGCCTTCAGTCGATGGAGCCGGGGCATATCAAGGCTTCCACCATTGAAGCCTGTCGAATCGCTGCAACCCAGTACGTTCGTGGTGAAGGTAAGGTTTACATCCGCATCTTCCCGCAGAAGTCGGTGACAGCCCGCCCGCTTGAAACCCGTATGGGTAAGGGTAAGGGTGAGCCGGATCACTGGGTAGCCGTGGTCAAGCCGGGTACGATTCTGTTCGAACTGGCTGGTGTGGGTGAAGCGGCTGCGAAAGAGTGTTTCGCCCGTGTGGCGCACAAGCTTCCCGTGCGGGTTCGCCTGACCGGTCGTCGGCCGCGTCACTGATCCCGGCAGGACGACCAGATTGATGTATTCGAAGTGAGATGCAATTTTTCCGCCAGAGGTTATACTCCGGCACGGAAAATCTGTTCTCAGTCCGCCGGGTGTCTGGAGCGTTGGCCTGGTGCCCGCTCCGTCATGGTGGAAGCTGACGCAGCACATGGTTCAGGCCACTCCGCACCTGTCGGTGATGTGGGCTGTTTTTGAAGAATTTCGCGGAGTGAGGGTGATGACGAAGGCTGCCGAATATCGCGAAATGAACAGCGATCAGCTCGCGTTCGCACTGAAGGAGACGCAGCAGGAACTGTTTCGTCTTCGTTTTCAGGCTGCGACCGAGAAGATTGATGCCCCCAGCAGCCTGAAGCGGCTGCGGCGGGATATTGCCCGCATTCGGACCATTCAGCGGCAGCGTGAACTGGCTGTGGCTGCTGAAACCGAGTGAGCAGTGGCTGCCTGGTGGCTGTCGGCGGGTCGCTGGCAGTCTGCCGGATTCTTTTAGAGTAATTCATGGCTGAATCTCCGGGGACTCATCCGGGTTCAGGCAGATTTCCATACAGCAGCAGGACGTTGTCCTGCCCGCAGGATCAGGTCCGAGTTCGGGTCCTCTCTGCGTTGAAGCAGCAGTTGACCCGGGAGAAGCAGGTATGAAACGACGTCTGACTGGTGTTGTCACGAGTGATCTCCGGGATAAGACTTTGCGGGTTGAGATCAGTCGTCTGTACCAGCACCCCAAGTACGGGAAGATCGTTCGCGGACGGACCGTGTGTCATGCACACGATGAACGCAACGAAGCCCATACGGGTGATACGGTGGAAATTATCGAGAGCCGTCCGCTCTCGAAGACCAAACGCTGGCAGCTTGTACGCGTGGTGAAGGCGTCCGAGCAGGTTTGAACTGCCTGCTTGAGAGGGAATGATTCATGATTCAGATGCAGACAAATCTGGACGTTGCGGATAATTCCGGCGCCAAGATTGCCAGGTGTATCAAGGTGCTGGGCGGTACCGGTCGGCGGTTTGCCGGTCTGGGTGACGTGGTTGTCGTCAGCATTCGCAAGTCGATCCCCGGCAGTCCCGTGCGGACTGGTCAGGTGGAGCGTGGCGTGATTGTCCGCTGCCGTAAATCAACGCGGCGGCCGGATGGCAGCTATGTCCGTTTCGACCGGAACGCAATTGTTCTGGTTGATGGGGACGGGAACCCGCGGGGCACGCGAATTTTCGGTGCTGTTGCCCGCGAACTGCGTGACCGCAAATTCATGAAGATCATCAGTCTGGCCAGCGAGGTCGTCTGATGGATCGGCTCCGGCCATTGCCCCGGTGGCTGTCGGCTGGAGAGACTTTGGGATCTGCGGGTGCTGCTTTCGGGTGGCAGAGCAGGCTCAGGCGGTGTCGCCGCTGGTACACGATCAGGGTTGGTAGCCACACTGAAGGTGCCCGGAAGGGCCGGGTGAGAGTGACAGAGTTATGAACAGGCTGCTGCAGCACTATAACGATCAGGTTGTTCCCGTGCTTCAGGAGAAGCTGGGTCGCACGAATCTCCATTCTCTGCCGCGTCTTGAGAAGATCGTGGTCAGCATGGGGGTTGGACAGGCAAACCAGGATCGCAAGCAGCTGGATGAAGTTCTCGGCCATCTGGCACAGCTCACCGGTCAGCAGCCCCAACGGACACGCTCCCGCAAGTCGGTTGCGGCTTTCAAACTGCGTGAGGGCATGGAAGTTGGTTGCCGTGTGACGCTGCGTAACCGACGGATGTACGAGTTCTTCGATCGGCTGATTACCCTGGCCCTGCCCCGCGTGCGGGACTTTCGCGGCCTGAATCCCCGTGCTTTCGACGGCAGCGGGAATTACAGCTTCGGTCTGAACGAACAGATGGTGTTTCCGGAAATTCACCCTGACAGCGTGCACTACGTGCAGGGGATGAATATTACCATTGTGAGTTCTTCCCGCACTGATGACGAAGGCCGTCTTCTGCTGCGTCAGCTGGGGCTGCCGCTGCAGAAGGAAGATGCTCCGGCCACTGCGGGAGCAGCCAGTTGACCTTCAGGTCTCTTTCGGTGCGGGCAGGATTTTCCCAGAATATCGACAGGGTTATCCGCTGCGGATTGCAGTCGGCACCAGTTCATCCAGTTAGTGGGCAGGCAGGGCATTCTGATGGCAAGTAAGTCAAAAATCGAGAAGGCAAACAGGACGCCCAAGTTCAGCTCCCGTATTGAGCATCGGTGTCAGCTGTGCGGACGGCCCAGAGCGGTCTACCGCAAATTCAAGATCTGCCGGATCTGCTTTCGCGAACTGTGTCATGAGGGTAAGATACCCGGCATGAAAAAGGCCAGCTGGTGATCCCCGGCTGGTGGCGAAGCTCTGCTTCTGTGTGAGTGAGGCGATTCGAAAGTGTTGCAGTGCGGTGGCAGGGCAGGAATCTGTCCCGTGCACAGTCAGAATGTCCAGACGGCAGATTCCGGAAGTTTCAGAGAGTTCAGACCGCTATGATGACCGACCCGATCGCTGATATGCTCACCCGCGTCCGCAATGCTCTGCGGATTGAGCGTGGTTCAGTCGAGATGCCCTGCTCCAAGATCAAAGTGGCAATTGCTGAAGCCCTGCAGCGCGAGGGCTATATCTGGGACTTCGAAGTGCTGGAGCAGGAGCCGCAGAACGTCCTGCGGATCAACCTGAAGTATGGTCCTAACG
>JAGQPV010000206.1 GCA_020426545.1 Planctomycetaceae bacterium | reverse complement strand
GAGAGACGCTCGCCGATGTTCAGGAACAGTCCCGGCACCGAGGAGACACAGCACAGCCCGGAGTGCAGGGCGGCAGTCAGCAGGGAGAAATCATTGAAGCCGATGCCGGCCACCCGCTGCGAGTCGACCTCCGGACGGGACAGCAAGTATTCCATGCCCCGCAGGCAGTCGGCCACCCAGCCCCGCATGGGCCAGGAGCCCGCGTGGTCGATGCCTTCGGTCAGCAGGCCGGGGATTTCGCCGCGAAACGGGTCTTCGCAGTTCCGCTGACCCCGGCAGCCGATGGAGAAGGTGACGCACTCTTTCCGGCGGTCGACGCAGTCGCCCTGCTGCACAACCTCCATCACCGACTGATAGCGGGGCAAATAGTAGTAAGCGGGGAACGGCCCTGTACCTTCCGTGGGCACCGACAGATACCCGAAAATGCGGTAACTGCCCCAGCTGCTGAGCTGCACGTCGTAGCACTGCACTCCCTCGTCGGAACGCAGTGGCAGCTCGGTTTCCTCTGCGGCTATGGGCTGGTCTGCGAGTTCCTGCTGCAGCGAATTCCACCAGCTGTCGAGGTTTTCCGGGCGTGCCTGTGCCTGCATGTTGAACGGGTCCCTCATCTTGCGGACGCTGCCCAGGCGCAGTCTGGAAAGTGGGCAGAACAGCCAATGGTTCGTCAGGGGGCTGGTGCGACTGAACGAATATGCCAGGCACTTTACCCGATCGAGCAGGACAGGGCACCTGTGCCGCTCAATCAGCTCATTGGCTGGCCCACTGTTTCCTGTACAGCCCGCCCGAGGTGGGGACGGAGTTCAGTCCTGCAGCTCATCGATCCGGGCCGCCACGATGAAGTCGTTCACTGACAGCCCGCCGATGGCATGTGTGGAAAGCACTACCCGCACATTCCTGTAGCCTTCCACGTGCAGGTCGGGGTGGTGATTCTGCTGTTCGGCGATTTCACCAATCCTGTTCACGAAAGCCAGGCTGGAGACAAAATCGCCCCGGTTCCACTTCTTTTCAATCTGCGTGCTGTCGCTGTTGAGTTTCCACCCGTCCAGCTGTGCCAGCTGCTGCCTGGCTTCGTCGGCCGAGAGCTTGTCCACGCCTCCCTCGCACGGTGCGCAATGGGCCTGCGTCAGCTGTTCTTTTGTCTGCACGGTCATGGTCGATCTCCTTCTGAACCAGGGGGCGGTCGCGTTGCGGGCGCTCCTGCTGAGCGGAATACCCGCCGGAAAATCCGGGTCCGTCGTCTTCAGTTCAGGTTATCCGCCGGCTCATCTTGTGCAATCCATGCTTCCCCGGCTGCCTGATCGTACCCGTTCAACCGGCTGGCGTTGTGGATTCCGCTGGATCAGCCTGCGGGGGGAACCCCCAGCGACTTGCCTCCGTCAATCGCGATGGCGGTGCCGGTGACCATCAACGCGGCTTCACTGACCAGGTACCGAATGGACGCGGCCACTTCTTCGGGCGAAATCATGCGGCCGCTGGCCCGGGCAATGGGGCTGGCGGCGATGAATTTCTGAGTCATCGCCGCGGGATCGTCCGCCTGTTCGAGATCGGCGTTCATCATGCCGGTGTCGCCCACCGGCCCGGGGCAGACGCAGTTCACGCGAATGCGATCTTTGCCGTGACACAGGGCGAGGCTTTTCGTCAGGGCCACCACGGCCATCTTGCTGATGGAATACACTGGATCGTGAGTTCTGGGCAGCAGGCCCGCGTTACTGGCCGTATTCACGATGACCCCGCCCCCCTGCTGCTGCATCTGCGGAATAGCCAGGCTGCAGCCGAAAAATGTGGCTTTCAGGTTGGTATCCATGCAGCGGTCCCAGTCGTCTTCGGAAACCTCGGCCGCCGGTTTGACCATGCCGATTCCGGCGTTATTCACCAGAATGTCCAGCCGGCCAGTCTCGGCGATGGCTTGTTCGATCAGGCTCCGCAGGGCCTCCACCGACCGGACGTCGCAGGCGACCTGACGAATTCCGAGACGAGCGAACTCCGTCTGGTTCTCCTCCAGCGGGTTCAGGTCTGCTGCGAAGACCGTGGCTCCATCGCGGGCGAGCATTCTCGCGGTCGCCCTGCCGATGCCGTTTGCTCCGCCTGTCACAACTGCTGTTTTCCCGGTCAGTTCGGTCATTCCGTCTCCATAGGACTTCCGGAAGAAGTACCGTCGGTCGATTGTTCTGAGAAACTCTGTCAGTCAGGTATCAGAAAATCTGTCCATCGCAGGACGTTTTCCTGATGAACTGCTGTCCGTTTCCGGATTCGATCCCTGGCAGTCTGTACGGACTGGAAGTCGGCGGTCCGCTCCGACGATAGGACGACAGTCTCTCTTACCGTTTCCAGCATTTCCCCGGTCAGGTGCTCCGCGGCGGGTTGCCCACCTGCCGGCTGAGGCCGCCCCGTTGCTGTGCTTCAGCTGCTGGCTCGCCCGTTCATGGTAATTTCGGACTGCCGCGCCGCTTTGACGGGGCACAGGGTGCCGGGGGCCCAGTTGGCGAACGTGCACTGCAGCACTGAAAGATTCCGTAGCATTCCAGGAGCCCCCTGGGGCATCCAATCTGTTACCAGATCACGTGTTACGTGCAGCGTACCAGAAACCGCCGGGAAAATCGCGAATCAATTTTGCCGGATTCCGGCGAACAGTTACGCGAAAATTCTGGTTTTATAATAGAGACTTTCAATCTCGTTGAGTTTCCCTGAACAGTACGTAGCCGGAGAATCAGATGAGACCGGATTGCCGGATGCTCTTCTCGAATGACCAGAACAGACAACGGTCCGGCAGTTCGCTGTTTTCGGGCCTGGCCGCTGTGGTGTGTGGTGCGGTGTTTGCCGTGGTGCTGTCGGCGGGAATGCCGCAGACAGCGGTGGCGGCTGGCGGGGAAAAATCCTTCACCACCGGTTCCTCCGATGTGCTGATTGACTACATCAACGAGAAGATCCGCCAGAGCTGGACGGATAACGAAGTCGCTCCCTCCGACGTGGCGGACGACGAAGAGTGGATTCGCCGCGTCTACCTCGACATCGTGGGGCATATTCCCCCGCTGGAAGTTGTGGAGAAATTCCTCGACGACCGCGATCCGGCCAAACGCTCGAAGCTGATCGAGCAGCTGCTGGATGATCCGGCGTATGTCCGCAACTGGACCACCATCTGGACGAATCTGTCCATCGGGCGGCTCACGCCGCGGCGGGTGAGCCGGACGGGCATGCAGAAGTTCTACCGTGAAGCCTTCGCCCGTAACCGCCCGTGGGACGAAGTCGTGTTCGACCTCGTCTCGGCCGAAGGGCACTTTGAAGAAAACGGAGCCGTCAACTACCTGCTGGCGCAGATGACCATGCGGGACGAGGCCGTGCAGGCCACAGCCAAAACCACGCGGCTGTTCATGGGCCTGCAGGTGCAGTGTACACAGTGCCATAACCACCCGTTCAACGACTGGAAGCAGGACCAGTTCTGGCAGTTCAACAGCTTCTTCCGCCAGGCCCGGCGGGAAGATCATGAGAAGTACGACCCGAAAACCGGCCGGATGGTCGATGACTACTCGGAAATCGTGCGGGAGGACTTCTCCGGCCCGGTGTACTTTGAGAAGCGCAGCGGCCTGATGCAGGTGGCTTATCCGCAGTATTTTGATGCCCGGGTCGACCCAGGCGAAGAGATTGACCGCCGCCGCGAGCTGGCGAAGCTGATGACCGAAGGCGAGCAGCCGCTGATTGCCCGGGCCATGGTCAACCGCATGTGGGGGCACTTCTTCGGTTACGGCTTCACCAAGCCGATTGACGACATGGGCCCGCACAACCCGCCCACGCATCCGGAACTGCTGGACCGCCTGACGGTGGAGTTCGTCAAAAGCGGCTACGACGTGCGGCAGCTGGTGCGGTGGATTACCAACAGCGAAGCCTACAACCTGACGAGTCAGGTCGGCCGGAAGAACGAGATCGACAACCCGGCCGCGGGCGAACCGCCGCTGTTCAGCCACATGTATGTCAAATCGATGGAAGCCGAGCAGCTGTTCGATTCGCTGATTGTGGCCACCGGGGCCCATCAGTCGGGCCGGTCCAGCTGGGAGGATGCTGAGCAGCAGCGGCAGAACTGGCTGCGGCAGTTTGTGGTGGCCTTCGGCACCGATGAAGGCGATGAGTCGACTACCTTCAACGGCACGATTCCCCAGGCCCTGATGATGATGAACGGCGAGCTGATTCAGAACGCCATCGCCGTGGAAAAAGGCGGCTGGCTGCGGGAAGTGCTGACGGACTCCGGTTCGGATGCTCAGAAAGTCCGCACGCTGTTCCTGGCCACGTTGTCGCGTCAGCCGACCCGGCGGGAATTCGCCGCGGCGAACAAGCTGATTCGCGGCAACCGGGACAAACTGGCCGCCTGGCAGGACCTGTACTGGGCTCTGCTGAACTCGAACGAGTTCATCTTTAATCACTGACAGTGGCCGGTGGTCGGGGGCGTAGGTCAGGCTGTGCCTGACTTCTTTCCCGCTTCGGCAGATGCGTCAGACACAGCCTGACCTACGGAAGATTTGTGGAAGTTGAGACGCATCTGGAGATCGCCGGCCGGCTGGGTTAGCTGGCCGCGGCACCGCTGGAAGAAATGTTGAACCATACAGGGGAAGTGGGGCGGATGCTCAACGGACTGCGGATATCTTTGAGCCGCAGGATTCCCTGAGACGCTCGCTGCCACCATTCAGACACCTGACCTCTTTCCCTGAAACCTGACCCCCGAAACCTGACACCTGCTTCCCTCTGGAGACACCCATGAACCTGACCGTTCCGAACGATATGAACCGCCGGCATTTCATGCAGCATCTGGCCACCAGTGCTGCCACGATTCCGGCGCTGGAGTTTATCAGCCACCTGCGGGCCAATGCGGCCACGGTGCAGAAGAAGCAGAAGGCCTGCATCCTGATGTGGATGGGCGGCGGCCCGCCAACCATCGATATCTGGGATCTGAAGCCGAACTCCAAGAACGGCGGCGAGTTCCGTCCGATCGACACCAAAGCTTCCGGCGTGCAGATCAGCGAGCACATGCCGAAGACCGCGGGCGTGTTTGACCGGCTGTCGCTGGTGCGGTCGATGAGCACCCGGGAAGCCGATCACGGCCGTGGCCGGTACTACATGCAGACGGCTTACGTGCCCAACCCGACCGTGGTGCATCCCACCTTCGGTTCGGTGGTGAGCTACGAACTGGGCCGCAAGCGGAGTGACCTGGAAATTCCGGCGTTCATCTCCATCGGTGGCGGCAGCGGCAGCCCGGGCTTCCTCGGCATGGCCAATGCGCCGTTCGTCGTGGGGAACGACGGCCGGATTCGCAACGCCGAGACAACGGGTGATGCCGGCCGGCTGAACCAGCGGCTGTCGATGCTGGACGTGATCGAAACCGGCTTCATCGGCTCGAAACGGGGCGATTCGCCGAAGGCCCATCAGGAGATTTACCAGAAGGCGGTCAACCTGATGACCTCGAAGCAGATGGAAGCCTTCAAGGTGGAGGATGAGGATCCCGCGCTGCTGGAGAAGTACAGCGGTTCGGCCTCGCAGACGGGCATGATGATGCGGAATGCGGGCGGATTCGGCCGCAGCCTGCTGATGGCCCGGCGTCTGGTCGAGACCGGCGTGCCCTTCGTGGAAGTCAACCTGGGCGGCTGGGACCTGCACAACGACGTGTTCAACACGCTGAAGAACCAGCGGCTGCCGGTGCTGGATGCGGGCATTTCGGCTCTGGTCGACGACCTGACCGACCGCGGCATGATCGACGATGTGACGCTGGTGTGGATGGGTGAATTCGGCCGTACCCCGCGGATCAACCAGAACGTGGGCCGCGATCACTGGGCGGCCAGCTGGTCGGTGATGGTCGGCGGCGGCGGACTGAACAACGGCCAGGCCGTGGGTGCCACCGATGCCGACGGCGTGGTGGTGGACGGCAAGAGTTACCTGCCGGGCGACATCTGGGCAACCGTGTCGCACGCCCTGGGAATTCCGCTGGATACGGTCCACACCTCGAAGCGTGGCCGGCCGATGCGGGTGGCCAACGGCGGCACCCCGATCGCCGAACTGGTGGGCTGATCTGACCGGCCAGATTTGATGAAACCCTGCTGCCGAACAGTGGCGGGCCAGCGCTCAGCAGCGGTTCCCGGCCAGTGCCGGGAACCGCTGCGATCTTGCGCCAACAGAGTTCAGCCGGCAGCTGCGGAAGTTCCGAGGTCTCTGCCCGCTCTTGCTTATGGAACGCGGATCGATAATCCTGAAGGCGGACCTGTCTGAGGATTGCTGTTCCCGGAGAAGCTCCCGAGATGCTCACTCTGCTCATTGCTGTCGGCACATTCGTCGGCTATCTGGTGGCCTATCACACGTATGGCCGCTGGCTGTCCCGTCGTATCTTCAATCTGGATGCATCGACGGTCGTGCCCAGCCGCGCTCTGCAGGATGACGTGGACTTCGTCCCGACCCGGAAGGAAGTGATTTTCGGGCATCACTTCACCAGCATTGCCGGGACGGGACCGATTGTCGGTCCGGCGATCGCCGTATTCTGGGGCTGGCTGCCGGCCCTGCTGTGGGTGCTGCTGGGTTCCGTCTTCATCGGCGCGGTTCATGATTTCGGTGCGCTGGTGGTCTCGCTGAGGAACCGCGGCCAGACGGTGGGTGAAATCGCCGGCCGGCTGATCACCCCGCGGGCCCGTGTGCTGTTTCTGCTGATTCTGTTTTTCGCCCTGACGGTGGTGCTGGCCATCTTCGGCCTGGTGATTGCCTCGATCTTTGCGATGTATCCCGAGTCGGTGCTGTCCGTCTGGATTGCCCTGCCGCTGGCCGTGCTGATCGGCGTGCGGGTGCATCGCCACGGGGCGGGCCTGCTGCTGCCGTCGCTGGTGGCCCTGGTGGTGATGTATGCGGCGATCTGGGTGGGGGCGTACTACCTGCCGATTCGGATTCCGCCGTCGCTGGGCGACCCGGTGATTGTGTGGACGGTCGCCCTGCTGATTTACTGTTTCGCGGCCTCGGTGCTGCCGGTATGGATCCTGCTGCAGCCGCGGGACTACATCAACAGTCATCAGCTGGTGCTGGCCATGGGCCTGCTGCTGCTGGGAGTGTGCGTGGCGGGGTTCACCGGTCAGGCTGATCTGGCAGGCAGTGCGCCGATGCTGGCGACTGCGGTGCCGGCGGGGGCTCCGCCGATCTGGCCGTTTCTGTTTATCACGATTGCCTGCGGGGCGTGCAGTGGTTTCCACTGCCTCGTCAGCAGCGGAACCAGCAGCAAACAGCTGGAATCAGAAACCGACGCCCAGTACGTCGGCTATGGGGCCATGCTGCTGGAGGGTGGTCTGGCCGTGCTGGTGATTCTGGCCTGCTGTGCCGGTGTGGGCATGGGGAAGTTCACCCGGGAAGGCGGCCAGTATGTGGCGGCCCTGGCGGCCGATGGGACCGCGCTGACCGGGCGGGCTGCCTGGGAACTGCGGTATAACCTGGCCGGGAACTGGGGAGAGTTTGGCCTGGCAGCCAAGGTGGGTGCCTTTGTTGAAGGCGGTGCGAACTTCCTGGCCGCGATTGGAATTCCGCTGGAACTGGGCATTGGAATTATCGCGGTGCTGGTGGCCAGCTTTGCCGCCACGACTCTCGATACGGCCACCCGGCTGCAGCGGTATGTGATTCAGGAACTGGCCGATACGCTGCGGCTGAAGCCGCTGACGAATAAATATGCGGCCACTGGCCTGGCCGTGGTTCTGGGCGGGGCGCTGGCCATGGTGCCGGGTGGTGCCGCGATGCAGCCTGGCCGGGGCGGACTGATTCTGTGGCCGCTGTTCGGCGCGACAAACCAGCTGCTGGCCGGTCTGGCCTTCATGGTGCTGGTGTTCTATCTCCGGCGGCGGAACAAGCCGATCTGGTTTGCCGTCGTGCCGATGATTGCCATGCTGGTGATGCCGGCGTGGGCGCTGATCTGGCAGCTGTTCAATGCCGACAGCGGCTGGTTCTGGCCGGGCTGGGCCATGCTCACCGGTCAGCAGGCGTGGGCCTGGCAGAATTCCCACCTGTTGTGCGGCATCGGCATGATTGCGATGGTGCTGCAGGCGTGGATGGTCACCGAAGCGGTGCTGCTGTGGCCCCGGGTGCATGGCGTACTGGAAGAGACGCTCCCACCGCTGGAGCCGCGCAAGACTTCCGGACAGCCGGTGATGGCTGGAGGTTCCGGTTCCTGAGCGACCGGGCCGGCACTGATGGCACCGGCCCTGCCCTGCTCACCTGGATTGACTGACCAATGGCCGGAGTGAGCCGGGTGCGGGCGGCGAAGTCCGTTCGCGGCGGGTATTCCGTTCAGCTGTCGCGGAGCAGTGTTTCCCGACGGCGGCGACGGTATTTCCGCGTGGTGAAGCGGTCTCCGTCTTCTGCTTCGGTAATCAGAGAACCGGAGAGCAGGCGGTAGAAGAACAGCAGGATGAAGGCCCCGCCGGTGGCTGCGGCGAATCCCAGCGGGCTGATGGGCGTGACCCGTTTGCCTTCGACCAGAAACATCAGCGTTCCGCAGCCGACCACGGAACCGCCGATTCCCATCAGCAGAGTGGCGACCGCACCGCCGGGATCGCGGCCGGGCATGATGGCTTTCGCCGCCAGCCCCACCAGGGTGCCAAAGCCAACCCACACCAGCAGTTCGTTGATGCTCTGCTCGATAATGGCCATCATGTCGCTGTCGGGCATGTCTGCCGTTCTCCGTCATGCCATTCGAACCGCAGCCTCGCCTCTGTCCCGGCAGAAACTGCCACTGGACCAGCTGCCACGGGCTGGCAACTGCCAGCGGCGCGTGTATCCTCACCGTCGTTATCGTCAGAATACTCACAGAGATTCCACCCCAATTCGAATATCGGGCTGAAGCGCAGCCTCCTGGCCGACAGGAACGCTGAACTGCTGCACCAGAAGCCCGCAGAGGAACAGGATCAGCTC
>JAGQPV010000205.1 GCA_020426545.1 Planctomycetaceae bacterium | reverse complement strand
GACCTCGTTCTGCCCCTGAATGAAATCCCCGCAGCCATCCTCCGTTTCACCCGCACTCAGCCCCGCCTGCCGCTGATCAACGGGAACGGCCAGTCGGCACAGCAGAACCAGATGCTGTTACTGCAGAAGATTTTCGCCCAGCTGCGGGCCCATACCGCTCGGGACTTTTCCGGCTATAAGCAGTCGACCATTATGCGCCGCATCCAGCGGCGGCTGCAGCTGCACCAGATCGAAGAGCTGCCCGCGTATCTGGATCTGCTGCGATCGCAGCCGGAGGAAGTCCGCGCTCTGGCCGATGATCTGCTCGTTACCGTCACCAGCTTCTTTCGTGATCCCGCCGTCTTTGAGGCGCTCGAACAGCAGGTCATCCCGAAACTGTTCGAGGGAAAGGGCCCGGAAGACTATCTCCGCGTGTGGAGCGTCGGCTGTGCCACGGGAGAAGAAGTATATTCACTGGCCATTCTGCTGCTGGAGTATTCCGCCCGCTGCAAATCGCCTCCCCGCCTGCAGCTCCTTGCCACCGACCTGCACGAACAGTCGCTGGAGACGGCACGGGAGGGATTCTATCCCTCCGATATCCGGAACGATACCAGCCCTGAACGACTGCAGAAGTACTTCCAGCAGGAAAACGACGGCTACCGCATTCTGAAGGAAGTCCGTGAACTGGTCGTGTTCGCACCGCACAATCTGCTGGGCGATCCGCCTTTCTCTCGAATCGACCTGGTCTCCTGCCGCAACATGCTGATTTATCTGCGGCGGAGCGTTCAACGTGAAGTCTTCAACCTGTTTCATTACGCGATGCGACCCTCCGGATATCTGGTGCTGGGCAGTTCCGAATCGCTGGAAACCTCCGAGCTGTTCCAGTCGCACAGTACCAGGTTCTGCATTTACCGCAGGCAGAACGTCCCCGCACCCGAACCGCGACTGCCGCTGTATCCACGAACGAACCCTCGATTGCCGGCCGGCAAGAACGAGCCAAAGCACACCGCAGATCACGTGGCTTACGGTCCGCTGCACCACCGCCTGGTCGAGCAGATCGCCCCGCCCAGCGTACTCGTCACTCCGGACGACAAGGTAGTCCATCTCTCAGAACACGCCGGCCGCTATCTGAGTCATCCCGGCGGCCAGCCAACCACACATATTCTGAAACTGGTGCGGGCCGAACTGCGAAACGCCCTGCAGACGTCGCTGATGATCGCCCGGGAGCGGAAGGAAGCCGTCAGATCCAGGCCGGCCCTGGTGCAGTTCCCGGGAACAGACAGTCATGTGGTCATCCACGTGCGGCCGGCACTCGAACCCGATCAGGACGGGTACGTGCTCGTCATGTTCGACGAATGGACCACGGCAGACTCATCCAGGCCGAGCGATCGACTGCCGGACGAGGCGGAGGCATTATCTGCTCTGGAAATCGGGCGGGTCCGTGAGCTGGAAGATGAACTCGAACAGATGCGGCAGCGGCTGCAGACCATTCTGGAGGAAGACGAGACCGGCCGGGAAGAATTAAAGGCCTCGAACGAAGAGCTGCAGTCAGCGAACGAAGAACTTCGGTCGACCCTTGAGGAACTGGAAACGTCGCAGGAAGAACTCCAGTCGATGAACGAGGAGCTGCAGACCGTCAACCAGGAGAATCGCCACAAGGTGGCGGAGCTGGCGCAGCTCACCGGCGATCTGCAGAACCTCATGGCGGCGACCGACATAGCCACATTATTCCTCGATCGGAAGCTGCGGATTGTCCGCTTCACGCCGCAGGTTGGAGAGCTGTTCAACGTACGGCACAACGACCGGGGGCGGCCCCTGTCCGACCTGACACACCGTCTCGGCTATCCCGAGCTGGAGGAAGACGCCCTCCGTGTGCTGGAACGGCTGACGCCCGTCGACCGGGAAATTCAGAGTGAAAGCGGACAGTGGTACCTGACCCGTGTGCGTCCCTACCGCAGCACGCAGGACCGGATCGAAGGCGTGGTGATTACCTTCGTGGACCTGACCGACCGGAAGAAGTTCGAAGAAGATCTGCAGCGAAGTGAAACACGTCTGCGCCGGGCGCTCGATATCGATCAGGTCGGCGTACTGTACTTCAACCTGGCGGGCCGGCTGATCGATTCCAACGATGCGTTTCTGAAACTCACGTCCTACACCCGGGCCGATGTGGATGCCGGCTCCCTGACCTGGCGCTCGATGACACCTCCGGAATTTCAGGCGGAAGTCGAGAAGCAGCTGGAGCAGCTGCATCGGACGGGGCGCATCGGTCCGTATGAGAAACAGTACTTCTGCAAAGACGGCAGCCGGTCCTGGATGATGTTCAGCGGGGCAAAGATCGACGACGACCTGATCGTCAAACACTGTATCGACATCGGCGAACGCAAGCGGTTCGAGGAAGCTCTGCTGGAGGCCAATCGTCGCAAGGACGAATTCCTGGCCATGCTGGGGCATGAACTGCGCAACCCGCTCGCCGGAATTGTCTCCGGCACCCAGGCTCTGGGAATGTTCGAACTGCCTGCTGAAATCGCTGAGATTCAACAGGTCATTTCGAGGCAGGCCTCGCACATGACGTGTCTCGTCGATGACCTGCTGGATGTCTCCCGTATTGCCCGCGGCCGGCTGTCAATCCGCTCGGAGCCGACAGAGCTGCGAAATCTGCTGCAGGAGTCCGTCAACGATTACCGCAGCGGGCTCCCCCTCGAGGACTGTCAGCTGGAATGCTGCCTGCCGGAGGAAGCGGTCTGGGTCAATAGCGACCGGACACGACTGTCCCAGGCGGTGTCCAACGTCCTGCACAACGCGGTGAAATTCTCCGATGGACCGAACCACGTGAAAGTGGAACTGACGGTCCGGGGACAATCCACCGGCGAATCCGGGCCGACCGGCCGGGTGGCGCGGATTTCCATCCGTGACCAGGGGATCGGCATGACACCCGAAACTCTGGCCACCCTCTTCGAGCCTTTCTCCCAGGCCGACACCAGCATCGACCGCAGTCGGGGCGGCCTCGGTCTGGGACTGGCCCTGGTCAGGGGACTGGTCAACCTGCACCATGGGCAGGTCTGTGCCGAAAGCGCCGGGCCGGGCCAGGGTTCGAACATCACCCTGAGCCTCCCTCTGGTGGAACAGCTGGTGCAGGCGGAACCTCAGCTTCCCTCCCCGCAGTCCCCGCCGCAGCGGGTTCTGCTGATTGATGACCGTCGCGACGCTGTCATGCCGGTGCAGCGGCTGCTGGAACTGGATGGCCATATCGTCCACGTGGCGACCCGCGGTGCCGCCGGCATCGCGCTGGCTCATGAAGTCTCGCCGGAGGTGATTCTCTGTGATATCGGCCTCGACGCGGAAATGAGCGGATACGATGTGGCCCGCTCTCTGCGGTCAATAGAAGAGTTCCGCGAGCTCTATATGGTCGCTCTGACGGGTTACGGTCGCGAGGAAGACCTGCTGCAGGCGCGGGAGGCGGGATTTAACTGGCACCTCACCAAACCGGCCGGTCTCGACTCACTGCGGGAACTGCTGAGCCGCAGGCCCCGGTTCACGGACTGAGCGAACGGGCGGGGCGTCACTGCACACCGCTGGTCTTCCCGCGGGCCCTGCCACTCCCGCACTCCCGCACTCCCGCACTGCCGGACGATGAACCACCGGACATGAATCACCGGATGACGAACCAGGTGTGGGCAGGCTGAGAGAAATCGCAGCTGCCTGGCTACAGCTCACCGGGTGCCTGCTGTTCCAGGTCATCCGCCGGCGGGCCGTACAGCCGCTGTCCCTGCGGCGAGAACCGGCCCCCGTGGCAGGGGCAGTCCCACGTGTGCTCGGCTTCGTTCCACTGCACATGACAGCCGGCATGCGTGCATACCGGCGAAAGCACATGCACCGCCTGCTGCGGATCGCGGTAGACGGCCCATTGACTCCCGCGGTACTGGACGACAGCTCCTTCGCCCGCCGCGATTTCATCAAGCGAATCGATTTCCCGGCCGCCGAAACGATCGGCCACGAACCGGTGCGCTGCATTGAGATTCTCCGTCAGCAGTCCTTTTCCAGCCGCCAGCAGCTTCAGCCGGGACATGCTGAAGATGTCGGCGAGGGGAGTCTCCCGTTCGAGGACGAGATCGGCCAGCACCCGCCCGGCAACGGTTCCGAATGTCAGCCCGGTCCCCGAGAAACCGGTGGCCAGAAAGGTCCGCTCCCGGAAGGGAACCCGGCCAATCAACGGCAATCCATCGGCCGGCTCGAAGTACTCAGCCGACCACCGCTGCAGAATTTCCGTCACGTCGAACCGCTCGCGAACGTACCGCTCCAGCCGATCGCAGGCTTCCGCTTCATTCCCTCCCTGACCGGTCTTGTGGTCGGCCCCGCCAACAATCAGCAGGTGCGGATCAGCCGCAGTCGCCCGCCGGATGTAGTGGTACGGCTCGGCATCGTCCCAGTACAGCACATCGGGGAATTCCTCGCGGACGCGGACCGTCATCACATACGACTGGTAAGGAGCCACCCGTATGTCGATTTCCGAGATCCCCAGGTAGGCCGAATGCGTGCACAGCAGCACCCGGCCGGCGGTCACCTGGCCATGAGCTGTCTCAACCGTGCAGGGATCTCCGTCTCGGGGCGGCATGGCCCGCGTATGCTCATGAATCCTGCATCCATCTGACTGCAGCCTCTGCGCCAGTGCCCGCAGGTAACGGACGCTGTGGAACCGTCCCTGCCTCTCCACGCGGAACCCGGCCACAGCCGGGAGTGGCAGTCCGCTGGCTGTCAGATCGAGCATCGCCGCGTCCAGGCCCAGTTCCCGCACGTGCTCGCACTCCTGCCGCACGCTGTCTTTCTCACTGTTCGATTCAGTACAGGAGCAGGCCGGCACACGGCGAAAATCGGCGTCTGTCGCCAGATCGTGGCACCAGGTCTCGATCTGATCGATCGCCTCCATGCGGGCCCGCGTCACGGCGCGGGCTGCCTCACAGCCGAAGTCACGTATCAGTTTCCCCGCCCCCTGATCGGGCAGCGCTTCCAGGTGACCGCTGGTTCCGGCCGTGGTGCCGGCCCCGATCCGTCCAGCTTCCAGCACAGCCACTTTCCGTCCGGCCGCCACCAGATGCATCGCGGCAGTCAGTCCGGTAATTCCCCCGCCCACAATCAGGACATCCGTCTCCAGAGGCCCCGAGTGCGGAGGATACTGCGTCGCCGGCTCCACTCTGCTTCCAGCCCTTCCCGCAGTCGTCTGCGGAAAGGACGCTGCCTCCGGTGCGGTTTCATGCCAGTACGATCCAGGGCTGATCCAGTCCATCTGCTGCTCCTGCTGTGCTGCGAGTTCGGTGACTCGCGGAAACCCTGCCCGGACGCTGCCGAAAGATGGCAGGCCGGTAGCAACGCAAACCATGTTCTGATTCCGCCTGTCGCTGCGCAGCGGAGGGCTCGGGGCAGCGGAGGGCTCGGGAAATTCAGCACGGCGGGCTGCGGGACGTTCGGCAGCTGCTGCAGAGCAGTTTCCGCTTACGGCGGGAAATCCGGCACGGCAGTCATGCCCTCCCGGGAAGCCTCACATCAGCGAACGAGAACTTCCATCGGCTGCACGTGATTCACCACCGCGTTACGTCGGTCTCCGTCCCGTTCCAGCGGCTGCACATTGCCGCGGCTGTCGGTCGCTCGGGACATCAGTGTGTACCTTCCGGGTTGCGAAGGCACCTGCCACTGGTACTCGAAAAATCGCCAGGTGAATGGTTCAGAGCGTTCATCGAGCCGGGCGGCTTCCCACGACTTCCCGCCGTTCGTACTGATCTCAACCCGGCTCACTTCCGCCTCGCCGGCCCACGCCGCACCATGCACCCGGTACCGGGCTTTCCGTTCCACCGCTTCGTGCAGCATGGGACGTGCAATTTGCGACTTCACGTGCATCCTGGTAACAGGAACCAGAGTCGGCAGTCCATCCGGCTGGCGTTCCCATATCGAGTAAGCGAAAGTCTGAAAGTACCCATGAAATGGACGGTCGGTGACGATGATGCGACGGAGCCATTTGACCGAGGCCATGCCATACCAGCCGGCCACCACTGCCCGCACGGGATAGCCGTGTTCCGGAGGCAGGTCGCTCCCATTCATCTGCCAGGCCAGCAGGACCTCGGGTCGATGGGCCTGCTCCAGAGGCAGGCTGCGGGCATAGTGAATTTTTCCGGGAGTCGATGATTGCGGTGGCTTGAACTCACCGGCGTCATGCCCTTCCAGGATGACTTCCACCGCCCCCGGTTTGACACCGGCTCGCTTCAGAACAGCAGACAGCGGCACACCGGTCCAGCGGGCATTGCTCACCCCGGCCTGTTCCCAGCGGATACTGACCTGCGGAGGCTCCAGCAGCACCCGGCTGTTGCCCGAGCATTCCAGCAGAGCGGTCAGTTCCTGCGAACCCGCTTTCCGCAGTTCGTCGTAACTGATTTCAACCGGCCGCTCCACATGTCCTTCGACCTTCAGTTTCCAGTCGGTCGCCTGCAGCCGGGGCACCTCAAAATGCGTCCGTATATAAAACTGCTCGTTGGGTGTCAGAAAGCTGTTCAGGGTGGGAAAAGGGAATTCGGCATTCCGCGGCTGCCTCTGCCGGCTGATCACTCCCGGGTAAGCCGGATCCGCCATCGGCTTTTCGTCTGTTGCCGCTGGTTCCTCTTCTTCCGCCTTCGAATTCACAGGCCGCCCCGCGGCATAGAGCACGGGCAGAGCGGCGGCGGCCCGGCCCAGAAACGCCCGTCTTTCCAGATGGTCCGGGGCTTCGCTGTGCGACTGATGAATGTTCATCCTGATTCCCCCTCACAGAGTTCTGACGAAGGAAACCCCCGGCATTTCAGCCTGAAAATCCTGGATGCGGCAGGCTTCTAGCGGATGACGGTCCATTCCAGCAGAACCAGGACCAGCACCAGGACAGGCAGAACAATGGCCACCGTCATTCCCCTGGACAGTCCGGTCAGATCGGCCAGTGTGATTTTTCCCCGCTTCCCGCGGGATGTGATGCCCCCGCTGGTGAACTTCGACGACAGAGCGAACAGGTACGATCCTGCAAGCATGCCCGCCACACCAACCAGTGCATCCAGGTTCCCCTGACCGAGAGCCGCGGCATTCGTCCCCGGACAGTAAGCCAGCAGTCCGAATCCCGCACCAAAGATCAATCCGCCCAGAATGTTCGCCCCGTACACCGTCTCCTTGATCTGCCGCTCCACAATGCCCATCCGCTCCAGCAGATAAACTCCTGCCATGCCAACGATGATGGCCGACAGCATCACCTGCACGACGACGAAATTCTCCAGCAGCAGTACGCCCATCAGAATATCGAACTTCGCCACCCCTCCCTTCTGCAGCAGGAAGCCGAAAATGGCCCCGAAGACCACCGCCTGGGCCAGCTTCGCTGCCGAGCCGTCAACCCACTTCCATTGCCTGGAATCGGTCTCTTCGCTCGCTGACTCTGGTGTCGCGGACGGTCCGGGCGAAGCTCCGGCCTCACCGACGGGCTGTTGAAACCGGCTTTCGCCGGGTCGTTCGACAGAAGTACCCGACATGATAATTCTCCTCCAGGAGGCTGAGCTGTTCAGAAAGTCTGCAGAGCCCGGGCAGTGCAGCACTACGGCAGGGCACTACATCGGCCATGCCGGGTCCTTCGTTTGCCACCACAACCCGGTGCCGGCATCAGAAGCGGTACATCGGGATGGCCACGGCAATCCCGCCGAGGAAAAAGCAGATGACGGCAATCCACGAACCAACGGCCAGCTGCAGTGTCCCGCTGATGCCATGTCCGCTGGTGCATCCGCCCGCCATCCGGGCTCCGTACGCCATCAGAGCTCCACCACCAAATGCCACCAGAGTCCGCAGCAGCCCGCTGTCCGCACCGAAGCGGGCGACCCACATGTCCTGCAGGTACGTCCCCGTGATTTCGTTCGTACCGGTTGCCGCCGCGAGGAAGGAGCCGCCGATCGCAGCCAGCACAAACACCAGCGACCAGCCGATCATCGGTTTGTGCTCCTGGTAATACTTCAGCGACGCGATATGCCGGGGGGCTGCCAGTCGCCCCAGCAGGCCGGACAGGTCGGCGTAAGCACTGGACGCCCCGACCGGCTTGCGTGAGAAAGTGAGCGTCAGCATTGTCAGCACGCCAATCAGTGTCCCCACCACATACGGCGACCAGGCGGGCTCCGGATAAGGGTAGGACGCAGGCAGTTCGTGAACCTGCCGGGCCGCGGCAACCGCCGGAAAGACCAGCAGAAAGCCAGCTGCGGCAACGGAGGGAACTTTCATGATCTGTCCTCGAAATATTGTCTGCTGGGTATAACATGAACCCTGCTGCGAGCTGCTTCCTCTGCGTTCGTGCATCCGCGGAATTTCACCCGCGGCGATTCATTTCTCGACCGGGTAGCCGGACTTCGACCAGGCCTGCCAGCTGCCTGGCACATTGCGGACGTTGGTAAATCCCCGCTGCTGCAGCAGGCTGGCCGCAATGCTGGCCCGGTAGCCACTGTCGCAGTACGTCACCACCGGGCCTCCCTCCCGCTGGTCCGACAGCCCGTTCAGCCCATCCCGCATGTCGGCCAGATACAGATGATGGGCACCGGGAATGTGCCCCTGCTCCCATTCGTCCGGGGCGCGGACATCGAGCAGATACACATCATCGAGCTGGTCCTGCAATTCGTGCACGCTGACCTGCGGCAGACTCTGCAGCGCATAGCCAGCGTTTTCCCAGCTCTTCATTCCACCGACGAGATACCCGGCGAAACAGGTAAACCCGGTATAGACCAGCTGCCACACCAGACTTTCGAGTTCCGCCTCATCCTCCAGCACCAGCAGCAGCGGACGATCGTGGTCGAGTATCTGCCCTGCCCAGACCGAGATTTCCGGACGACTGCCAATGCTGATCGCGTCGGGAATATGCCCGCCACCGAAACCCAGCATCTGCCGGGTATCGACCAGCTGCGCATCGCCCGAATTCACAGCCTGCTGAAACTTTTCCGGGGGCAGGGCGGGTACAACCGGCAGGCCGGAGGTCGGCGGTCCCTCGGCATT
>JAGQPV010000204.1 GCA_020426545.1 Planctomycetaceae bacterium | reverse complement strand
TGAAGCCGCTGGCCGGGCTGAGCAGCCTGAAGACCCTGGTGCTGAACGGCACGCAGGTCAGCGATGCGACGCTGGTGGAAATTCTGGCGGGAATGCCGGGGCTGAACCGTCTGTACCTGGAAGACACCGCCATCAGCGACGCTTCCCTGGAGGCGATAGCCCGGTTAACTCAGCTGGAAACCCTCTCGCTGGTGAACACGCGGGTGAGTGACGTGGCCTGCGAAAAACTGGCCGGGCTGGCACAGCTGGAAGTCCTGCGGCTGCCGGGTACGGGCGTCACTGACGCCGGTCTGCCTCGGCTGGCGACATTGCTCAGACTGCGATCGCTCGATCTGGCGGATACCGCCGTCACCGGGGCCACACTGCCGGAACTGAGCGGACTGCCCGATCTGAAGCATCTGGTGCTGTCAGCCTCAAAGGTCACGGACTCCGCGGTCGCCCGTCTGGCCGAGTTGCCGGCACTGATGCAGGTGCTGCTGTTCGACTGCGACATCTCTGCGACCGATGCTGCCGGCCTGCGGACCGTGCTGATTGAACGGACGAAACCCAATCTGCGGCCCTATGTGGCGGTTGGTCTGTCTGCAGCGATTGACCAGCAGATGCGGGAACTGCTGGCCGGGACGGGCGGTCAGACCGAGGTGCTGCCGGGTCTGCCGGCAGACGGTGCCTCCGCAGAGACGGCAGCGGCCGAAGTTGCGGCAGCCGGTGAACTGCTGGTTCCCGCTGCTGAACGGTACGCACAGCCCCTGGCAGGCGAGACCGCCGAAACTCCCGACTTTCAGCGGCACGTGGTTCCTCTGCTGGGGCGACTGGGCTGCAACGGACGGGCCTGTCACGGTTCGTTTCAGGGTAAGGGCGGGTTTCGGCTGTCGATGTTCGGTTTCAACTTTGAATTCGATCACGAGCAGCTGACTGCCGGTGAAGAACCCCGAGTCCGTCTGGAGAAGCCGGCGGACAGCCTGATTCTTAACAAGCCCACGTCCGATGAAGAACACGGCGGAGGAATGCGGTTCGAGCGGGGCGGTTGGGAATACCATCTGCTGCACCGCTGGATTTCCACCGGGGCGAAAGGTCATCCCGGCGAAGCCGACCAGCTGGTGCGGCTGGAAGTCACTCCGGCGAACATTGTGGGATCGGCCCCGGCAGTGGCACCGGCAGCAGCCGGGCAACCTGCCGCCTCGCAGGAGAATCCCGCCGCAGAGCCCCCCGTGCAGCTGCAGGTGGTGGCTGTCTGGGCGGATGGAACCCGGGAAGATGTCACCTGCCTGTCGCGGTTTCAATCGAACGATGACGGAATCGCCGAGGTCAGCCAGAGCGGCAACGTCAGTCTGACGGGAGCTTCCGGCGATACGCATGTCATTGTGTTTTACGACAACGGCATCTTTCAGGTGCCGGTGCTCAAGCCCGTGACCGACCTGACGGGAGACCGTTACCCCGCGGTCCCCACACCGACGGAAATTGACCAGCTGGTGACGGGCAAGCTCTCGCGGCTGGGAATCGTCCCCGCGGAGGAATGCACGGATGAGGAATTTCTGCGGCGGGTCAGCCTCGACCTGATTGGCACACTGCCCACGCCGGCCGAAGTGGAAGCCTTTCTGGCTGATGATGGCCCGGACCGCCGGACACGTAAAATTGAGGAGTTGCTGGAACGTCCGGAGTACATCACCTGGTGGACCACCCGCCTGTGCGATCTGACGGGCAGCAACGCGGGTTACCTCGGCGGGACCGAGATGGCTCAGCCGGTGGCGCAGCAGTGGAGAGACTGGATCGAACGGCGGGTGCGGGACAACATTGGGTACGATGAAATTGTGCGGGATATGGTGCTGGCCACCAGCCGCCCGGCGGGGCAGCAGTATGGCGAGTTCACCGCGCAGCAGAGCCGCTTTACAGCCCGCTCCGGGGGCGATGACTTCACCGCACCCGGCAACCCCATGCCGCATTACTGGTATCGCAGCAATCAGTCGGCAGCGCGGGATAAGGTGCTGACATTCGGCTATACGTTCCTGGGAGTCCGGCTGCAGTGTGCCGAGTGCCACAAGCATCCGTTCGACCAGTGGTCGCAGCAGGATTTTCAGAATTTCATGCAGTTCTTCGAACCGGTGAAAGCCGGCCAGCCACCGGAATCGAAAGAACAGCACGACCAGCTGGCCACGATGCTGGGAGTGCCGGAGATTCTCAATACCGCCGCGCTCCGTCGGCAGAGTTATCTGCGGATCGCCGCCGAGGGGCGCCCCATTCCGTGGAACGAAGTGTATGCGGCGCAGGCGGTCGACCTGAGTCAGCCGCAGCCGGCACAGCTGCTGGGCGGGAGTAAGGTCGATCTGCGAATGTATCGCGACCCCCGGGAACCGCTGGTGGACTGGCTGGTCAGCCCGCGGAATCCGTGGTTCGCGCGGTCGTTCGTCAACCGGATCTGGGCTAATTACTTCAACGTCGGGATCATCGATCCGCCGGATGATCTGAACAAGGCCAACCCGCCGTCCAATGCCCCGCTGCTCGACTGGCTGACGGAAGAGTTCATTGCCCACGGGTACGATATGAAATGGCTGCATCGGGAAATCTGCCGCAGCAGAACGTATCAGCTCAGCTGGCGACCCAATGAGACGAATGCGAAGGACGAACGGAACTTCAGCCGCGCGGTGATCCGTCGTCTGCCGGCGGAAGTGCTGATGGATGCCGCGATTCTGGCAACGGCCGGCACCGCCGTGCAGCAGGCCTATGCGGGAAATACAAAGAACCGGAAGATCGGTCAGCATCCGGTTTCGTTCCAGGCCCGCGCGATTGATTATTCGCTGCTGATCTTCGGCAAGCCGCTGCGGACAACCAACTGCGACTGTGAACGGCAGAGCGAACCCACGCTGCTGCAGTCGCTGTACCTGAGGAATGATCCCGAATTTCTGAGACTGGCGACCCGCAGCGACAGCTGGATTGCGGAACTGAAAAAACAGGAAGCGGCCGCCGCGAAAGCCGACGCAGCAACTGCTGAGACTGACGACGCCATGACGCGGCTGGCCACGGACTGCTGGCTGCGGGTGCTCAGCCGGCATCCTTCCGCAGCGGAACTGGAGGGGGCAACGGAGCATCTGGCGGCTGCGGAATCGCTCAGTTCCGGCGTGCAGGATCTGCTGTGGGCCCTGCTGAATACACAGGAATTCCTGACCAACCACTGACCTGCTCTGAACGAGCGGGCTGAAAGCTACACAGGCTCCTCCGCGGACCCGTTTCAGCCTCAACAGCCTGAACCGGAAATCACCCGGAGGAACTGGCTCGCAGGCACAGCCTGCAGTGGAAGCATAATGAGGATCACGACCATGCGTGCGAAATTCTGCGATGGCATCACCCGGCGGGAGCTGCTGCGGACGGGCTTTGCGGGCCTGACCGGTCTGTCGCTGGCCGATATTCTGCATGCGGAAGAAGCGGCCAGCAGCGGGAAGAAGCCCACGGCCGATTCCGTGCTGTTTGTGAATCTGGCGGGTGGGCCGGCTCACCAGGACACCCTGGATATGAAGCCCGAAGCCCCCGCCGAAACTCGCGGCGAGTTCCAGTCGATTCAGACCAGTCTGCCGGGCCTGTCGATCTGCGAACATCTGCCGCAGCTGGCGAAGATGATCGACCGGTTCACCCTGCTGCGGGGCATCAGCCATTCGGTCGGCTCGCATCCGGAAGGGCAGAAGTATATTGCCACCGGTAACCGTCCGGTGCAGTCGCTGCTGTATCCATCGTACGGCTCGGTCACCTCAAAGCTGATCGATGGTCCGGAGGATCTGCCGAACTATGTCGCCATTCCGAAAACGGAATGGACTGCCGGCTACCTCGGTGATGCCTGGGCGCCCTTCAAAACCAACACGGCTCCCAAAGCGGGCGAACCCTATGAGGTGCGGGGGATTTCGCTCAGCGACGGGCTGACAATCGAAGCGGTCTCCCGTCGGGAGAAACTGCTGACCCGGTTTGACCGCCTGTACCGAGATGCGGAAGTCAACAGCAGCCTGCTGGAGGCCCTGGACACGTTCGGCGATCAGGCTCGGAACATGGTGACTTCGGATCGGGCCCGCGAAGCATTCGATACCGGGCGGGAGCCGGAATCGATCCGCAAGCGGTTTGCCAACGATGAACTCAACCAGAGCCTGCTGCTGGGTATTCGTCTGATTGAAAACGGAGTGCCCTTCGTCACGGTGACGAATGCCGGCTGGGATACCCACCTGGACAATTTCACGGGGCATAAGCGGCTGCTTGGTCCGCTCGATCATGGCCTGCCCGCCATGCTGAATACACTGGAAGAAAAAGGCCTGCTGGAGCGGACTCTGGTGGTGGTGATGGGCGAATTCGGTCGCACACCGAAAATCAATTCCAACGCGGGCCGCGATCACTGGCCGCGGGCCAACTGGTGCCTGCTGGCGGGTGGTGGTGTTCGGCCGGGCCAGCTGATTGGCGGGACCGATGCCGGCGGAACCGGCCCGGACGACGGGACGGACATCTCGCCGGATGACATTGCCGCCACGTTGTACCATGCGATCGGCATCGACCCGCTGCATGAGTTCTACACCCGGACCGGTCGCCCGGTGATGCTGGTTCCCGAAGGCCGCGTGATGCACGACGTATTCGGCTGACACAATCCGGCAGCCTCCCCGTGGCAGAGCCGGAGCGATTGGTCTACTGCGGTTCGCAGCCGCAGCGGGAGTGCACTTCCACGGTGCGGCGAGTCCGGGAAGATTCCTGCGCTGCCAGCATGATTTCGGTGATATGGCGGGCCATGGCCGCGCTGGACAGTTCCGGCTGCGTTCCCTGTCGGATGCAGTCCGCCCAGTGCTGATGTGCGTTCTGCACGGGCCAGGCAGCCAGATCCACCGTTTCTTCCAGCAGGGGCGCATCTTCATTGACTGCCGAACCGGGTTTCAGCAGTCGCAGTTCCGGGTCGCGGAAATCGTGCATCACACGGCCTGCGGTACCGTGCACCGAGAATGTGGCCGAGCGGGCGGCGTCGCACCAGCCGGTTTCGGCGACTCCCAGCGCACCGCTGGCAAAATCCAGCAGGACCGCCGCTGTGTCCTCCAGGGTGGTTGGTTTGGCGACGGTTGTCAGGCGGGCGGTGACTGCCGAAACAGAACCCACCAGAGCCACCAGCCGGGCGATAGCGTACACACCCATATCGAACAGTGCACCGGCATCAGCCTGCGAGGCATCGAAGAACCACAGGGCATCAGCGGACTGCTCACCGAAGATCTGCTGAATCCCGGCATAATACACCTCCGGTCCGCCGTGGCTGAACCGGGCCCGTGCTGCCGAGACGGTGCCCAGCGTTCCGTCCTGCACCAGTTGCCGCGCTGCCAGAACCGGCGGGCTGGAAACATACGGCAGGGCCAGCACCGTGGCGGAACCCGCTTCGGTCGCCTGCACAAACTGCTCGGCTTCCTCCAGCGTGGTGCTCAGTGGCTTCTGCATGAAGACGTGCAGGCCCCGGTTCAATGCCTTGAGGCCCCATGTCACATGCAGCGGGTGCGGGACCGCCACAATCACCGCGTCGATCTCGTCGGACTCGATGACTTCGTCGTAACTGTGTGTCCAGCGGGGAATGCCGTACCGCTCGCTCAATGTTTTCAGCCGGGATTCCTTCCGACCGGCAAGCAGGGTGACCCGCATACCGGGCACGGTCTGCATTTCCGGCAGGTGCAGTTTGGCGGCAATGCCGCCGGCTCCAATAATGCCGACTCTTAATTCATCGCTCATGAATACCTCCGGGAATACACTGCCGGCTGGCCGGGCCGGGTGACGAGTGGTTGTCTGATGGGATGGACCGACCGGGCATGGCGGCTGGGCACGGCTCGGTCGCGATTGTAGAATACAGTGGTTTCTGAACGATGGTCCATCGAGCGGGCCGGGCTGCAGTCGATGCCTCCCGGTTTCGACTGGTGCGGGAGTTGCGGAAACGCAGTATTTCCTGCTGGTTCAGGCTGTATTGAGCGGGAAGGCAAACCAGTGCTGCAGATTAATGGTTCGGCCCGTCGGCTGTGCGATGGAGTGACCCGCCGCGAGCTGCTGCAGATCGGCAGCCTGGCTCCGCTCGGGTTATCGCTGAGCGATGCGCTGCAGTCATCGGCGGAAGCCGCACCTGCTGCCCGCCAGGAATCTCCGGCGAAAGCCTGCATCCTGCTGTTTCTGTTCGGTTCGCCGCCGCAGCACGAAACGTTTGACCCCAAGCCGGAAGCCGCTGCCGAAATTCAGGGTGAAATGGGTGCCATTTCCACCGCTGTGCCCGGCTATCAGATTGGCGAAGGGCTGCCTCGAATTGCCCGCATCGCCGACCGGCTGACCGTCGTGCGATCGATGACGCATCCCTTCCCGGTGCATGGGGTGGCTTATGCGCTCAGTGGCATGCCGGCCTACACACCAGCGATTGAATCCCGCCCGCGCGATCCGCAGCACTGGCCGTTCATGGGGTCGGTGGTGGACTGGCTGGAGGGGCAGCGGCACGGGGCCGGCTCCGTGGGTTCCCCCGAAGGACACGTGCCGCGAAATATCGGTCTGCCGTGGAAATTCGGCAGTCGCTGCACGCTGCCGACATTAGCTGGCCCGTACGGTGCCTTTCTGGGTTCGCGGCACGATCCACTGTGGACCGATTTTACCGGCAAGGGGCAGGAAGTGGCTCCCCGGCTGACCGACGGACAGACCGAGGAAGTTCGCGATCCATTTCTGCAGCTGGCGGGCGATGGGCGGCTGCAGCTTTCGCCCGCCTGTCAGCTGCCGGAAGATGTCGCCGGTGGCCGGTTCGATGCCCGCCGGCTGCTGCTGGGGCAGTTTGATCAGTCCCGCCGGGATCTGGAGCGCAGCCGTCAGGTTCGATCGTTTTCCGCCAGCCAGGAGCGGGCCTTCTCGCTGATTACCTCCAGCCGGGCAGGTGAAGCTCTCGACCTCGACCGGGAGCCACAGTCTGTTCGCGATGCGTATGGCCCCAATCTGTTCGGGCAGGCCTGTCTGGCCGCCCGGCGGCTGGTGGAAGCCGGTTCGAAATTTGTCTCGGTCTTCTGGGATCCGTTCGGGCCGTTCGGCGGTTCAGTGTGGGATACTCACGCCAACCATTTCCCCCGGCTGAAGAAATACCTGCTGCCCGTGTTCGACCAGAGTTACACCGCACTGATCACCGATCTGGAGGAGCGGGGGATGCTGGATTCGACGCTCGTGTTGTGCACCAGCGAGCATGGCCGCACGCCGAAGATCGATTCGAAACCGAAAGGCGGTGCCCGGCATCACTGGTCGCGGGCTTATAGCTCGGTATTTGCCGGTGGGGGCATGGCGGCCGGGCGGATCGTCGGGCAGACCGATGCGATTGCCGGCGATGTGACCGAGACGCCGATTTCCCCGAAGGATATGCAGGCCACGGCCTATTCGCTGCTGGGCTACGCTCCGGAAACACGGATGCCTGATCGAACGGGTCGACCGCATTTCATCGCCGGAGATGGCGACGTCCGCACGGAACTGCTGCGGTAACGGCCGGGTCACATCGCTCTTCCGCATTCGCCAGTCTGGGCCCGGGCTGCGCGGCCGGGACTGCCGCTTCATCTTGACCTGGTCTGCCGATATTGAGTAGAAGCCGGCAGATTCCCGGTTTCCGTCTCCGGCAGAGAACTGCTGCGCACTGAGACTGGAGCCGGGGCTCTGGTATTGCCACCGGAATCGATGCATTCCGCAGGGGGCGCAGGGAGACCTTCAGTCGCTTCTTACCTGCTGTCCGTGAGCGCAATGCCCGCGACTGCGATCAGAGCTCCCTCGGCAGGAACACGGCCCTTCCCGGACAGGATGTCCCATGGCTTCAGCTTCAACTTCCGCTCCGCGGATCACCATCTGTATTCCGCACTGGGAAGTTCCCCGTTATCTGAAAATCTGCCTGCGTTCCATCCGGCAGCATTCCCGCAAATACAATCTGGAAGTGATTGTCGTTGATAACGGCTCTCAGGATGGCAGCCTGGAATATCTGCGCTCGCTCGACTGGATTCGGCTGATCAGCCGCCCGGAAGAGACCCGCGACAACTGGCCGCAGAACTGCTTTACCGCACTCGACCTGGGCGTGCAGGAAGGCACCGGCGAGTATTACGTGTGCATGCACACCGATGTCTTCGTGAAGAGCGACAACTGGCTCGACCCGTTCCTCGAGCAGCTGGAGAAGAATCCCCGGGCGGCTGGTGCCGGAGCGTGGAAGCTGGAACTGGCCAACCCGTTCTATCTGTGGCAGAAGCGGGTGTTCGGCTACCTCAATTATCGGATCAAACGGGCACTGGGCGGGCGGAAGCGGCACATCACCTGGAAACAGGGCCACTACCCGCGGGACTACTGTGCCATGTACCGCCGGCAGACGCTGCTCGACTGCGAAGCCACTTTCAACGGCAAGAACGGCTGGGTGGGCGGTGGATGCTCGATCTTCAAACAGCTGGAAGCCGCCGGACACGAAGTGGCCGTGTTTCCCGTCGATGTGATGGCCCGTGGTATTGTGCATGTGGCGCATGGCACAGCGGCTGTCCGAACCGATCGCCCGCTGAATCATCGCCGCGCGCAGCTGCAGGCTGAACGCCGGGTGGCGCAGCTGTTCGAACAGCCCTGGGTGCGAAGCCTCGAAAACAATTCCGCCCTCGATGCTCCGGTGAAACAGGCGAAGTCGGCCGCCTGACTGCCCGCAAGCGGAACCGGCAGCCCCGGTCCCGTCACCAGGCTCGAACCCCTCAAGCGGATTCAGTGGCTGCCGGTGCGGATGCGGATATTGCGAAAGGTGACGGGCGAACCTTCGGACTGCAGGCCGATGCGACCTTCTGTCAGCGGGGAGCCGTTCCGCACAGCCGGCTGGCTGTGTGACACCTGTTCTCCGTTGAGCTTCACCGTCAGTGCGCCTGCCCGGGCGGTGATTTCCAGCTGGTTCCATTCTTCCGGCGGCTTGCGGGCTCTGTCGCGGGCGGGGATGTCGGTTTCCGCTTCGACCTTCAGATCGCGGGCGTTCGATTTGATCTGCGCCAGCTCGATGTATTTCCCCTGCACTTCGAGGCAGACC
>JAGQPV010000203.1 GCA_020426545.1 Planctomycetaceae bacterium | reverse complement strand
GCGGGCCACCTGATCGTTCCGTTCGACCTGACCCAGCTCGATCAGCGGCTGCACAAAGGCCGACAGGCCGGTGCGGCCCATCTCACGGACCACATTCTCCCGAATGCGGACATCGTCCTGCTGCAGCATCCGGATCAGCATGCCGCGGGCGGTCTGGTCTCCCAGCTGCGAGAGACTGACAGCGGCTGCCTGCCGGATTTCAGGATCGGCGCTCGTCAGCAGACGCTGCAGAGTACCCGGCTGGCGGTCCCCTGCGCCGTCCGCAGCCGCTGCATTTCCACCAGGCAGCAGCAGTTCGCGGCTGCCGCAGTCGCCCGCGGCCCGAATGGCGGCCAGCTGCACCGACCGGTCGGCATCATCCAGCAGGGGCAGCAGCCAAGTGGCCTGCCTCGCCTGCCGGTGCCGGCCCACATATTCGCACCCCATCCGGCGAATTCCGGCGGCCGGATGATTCAGAGCCAGCAGCATCAGCGCACCGCATTCCTCCGTGGCATCCCGCGAGACGGCCTGCAGCACCAGCTGCCACACCAGGCGTTCCTGCCCGGGCGGACGAACCATCTGTTCCCGCAGCCGCTGCACCACAGCCCGGCTCAACGAACGCTCCCGCCCGATCTGCGCCAGCTGCCCGGCGGCCCGCCTTCTCTGCTGCGGATCCGCGTCGGCCAGCTGCGCCAGCGCAGCCCAGGCGGGATCGATCCGGGCCAGTACCTGCCACCGCAGCTGTTCGTTGTCGGCCTGCGGATGCTGTTCGAGATACTCCTCGATCAGCGGGGCATCCTCGGCGGGCAGCGAGGCCAGTTGAGTGAGTATGTCATGGGGCGATGGCCCCGCAGTCACATCGAGGTGGCTGGCCGCTTCCCCCGGAACCGTCCCGGGAGCATGAGCAGCCGAAGGATCGGAGGTCAGATGATCGGCGGCCGGAGTGTTGCCTCTGGCCGGGTTCAGCAGGGAAAGCAGGCTGTGGACTTCCTGACGGTGAATTTCCCGTCCGGCGGAATCCGGAGCAGAACTGTCGGCTGCCAGCCGCTCGCTGAGCAGACCGCCGGGCAGCCCCCACTGACGGGCCAGCTGCCGGCTGGCTTCACGCCGATGCCGGGGATCGGGCGAATCAAAGGGAAATGAACTGAGCTGCCCCCGCCGGCGTTCCAGCTGCGTGACTGCGGCTTTTCTGGCGGCCAGCAGGCTTTCGCTGGCGGCATGCAGCAGCAGCGGTGCGGCCAGTTCATCCGGCCAGGAACTGATGCCAGCGAGCACTGCCTGCTGAACCTCCAGGCTGCGGTCAGTCAGCATTCGATGCAGCAGCAGAGCGCTGTCGGCCGTCGGTCGGGTGCCGGCCTGTTCGGCCAGTGCACGGCGAACGGCCACGCTGTTGTCGGCGGCGAAGGCTGCAATCGCCGGAATGCCCCACGCAGCCAGTCCCCGCACGGATGCAGCCCGCAGGGTTTCACTGTGGTGCTGGCGATACTGCTCCAGAGTCTGACGGGCGTCTGCCGTTCCCAGGCGGCCCATGTTCTCCAGCGCGGCCTCCCGCACTCGCGGCGAAGGCGAACGCATCAGCTGCTCCAGCAGCGGCAGGGCGGCTTCATGCCTTACGGTGGCAGCCCACTCCCCCAGAATGGTCAGCAGGCGGGCATCGGCCTCGTGCCGCAGTTCCAGCAGTCCGGCGGGCCAGCGGCTGTCCTCCGCAGTGGTGACGGACACTGCGGGCAGGTTCCCGGCATGAACCAGACAGGCCAGTGCAATCGTGCGACGCAGCTCGGCAGGTTCCAGCACGGTGGTGGAAATCTCAGAATCAGGGGCGGTGAATACTTCCTCCACCCGGGGAATCAGCGCCGGCGGAACCTGGCGGGCGATGCCAAGAATCAGTTCCTGCTGCAGTGCCTGTCCGGTCGGCGGGAGCTGTTCCAGAGTGCGGCCCGCCGCGGCAAACCGCTCCAGCGGATCTCCCGAACCGTACGACAGAACCAGGCACCAGGCTTCGGCAGCAGCGGCCTGCATGGAGGGCGAAATCGGCTGCTTTTCGTTCAGCGGGGCAGCATTCCGGTTCTGAACCGAGGACTCTCGTCCCGCCGCTTCACTCCCCTTCCCGATAAGGGATGCCTTCAACCGGCTGAGGACATTGCCCGCCACGTCCTCGCTCGCTGCCTCGCGAATGGGTGTGTGACCGCCGGACTCCGAGCCAGGCTCTGCCCCGCCGGCAGAAGGCTGTTCGTATTCGGGTGGGGAAGTCACCAGCCATTCCAGTGTGTCCAGCATATCGCCGGCATTCGTCGGATCCTGCCGGGCCAGCAGAATGGCCGCGTTCCAGCCGGCCAGACTGTCCTGTCTGGCAAGGCTTCGCAACTCGCGGATCAGTGCCTGATTTTCGGCGGTCGCGTTTTCTGAATCGGCTGCGGAAGCCAGCTGCTGCTGCCCGGCAAAGTGCCATCGCAAATCTGCCGGCCGGGGAATTCCGTGCTGGCGGCCGAGGTACTCGCTGCGGGGCGACCAGTCGAGATTTCGCTGCCAGCTGTCGGTCGCCAGCACCCGTGCCAGAGCCGAATTTTCGACCTTCGGCTGCTCCGCGGAAGGTTCCCACTGCAGGGCATCGGCGCGGAGGAAGATCGTCTGGCAGCCGCACAGGGCAGCAGCCAGCACCAGGACAATCAGGCTGTGGGGGACGATCCGGGACAGCATGGGTAACAGATCAGTCGCCCGACCGCTGCACGAAAGTGCCTGGCAGGGCAGAGAACCTGGAAAGGAGAACACGCAAATTGGGTTCAGCGCAACCGACTATCGGGCATGTGGTTGCGTGCAATATGGTGCACTGTATCCGGGAGGAAACCGGAAGCAGAAACTGAGGGAAGTGCGAAGAGAAATTCAGGTGAGAGAATCGCATCGACAGGCAAGGCCACCGGCGGATGCGGAGAACCAGCCAATGCGAGAGGAGCCGGCAGACATCGTGGGGCGAGACTGGCCGCACGGCAGAGGTGGCTGCCAGTGTAGTCGGGAGGCCGATTGGCGCACAGACCGGCCCGGCTGGCGGCGGCTCAGTCAGCGGGCCTCAAGTTGCGCAGATACCGCAGGGTTCCGGGTCTGTCAGAACAGCCAGATAATGTCGGTACCGAGGGTGATCTGCGAGCTGCTGGAGAGATCGTGAAACGGGCTGCTGGAATTTGTCGGGACGCTGCGGCTGACATCGGACCAGTCGAACCGCAGTTCGGGGCGAACCGTCAACCCGCAGGCCGGCCGCCAGTTGCAGCCCAGGGTCAGGGCTGAGTAGTTTCCGCCTGATCGGAAGCTCCCGCTGCTGAGGGCCGACTGCACCGTGCCGGCGGTCCGCAGTCCGCCGGTCGCCAGCGACTGCCCGTCGGGCACGCGGGTTCCGTCGTCATCGTGGAACCATTCGAGGCGACCGCCAAGGCTCAACTGCGGAGAAAGATCGTAGAACAGATACTGCGTCAGCCCGTACCACTCGGCATCCTGCAGGCGAATGGTGGAAACCGGTACGGTTGTCGAATCGATGATGGCTGCGGCATCTGACTGATGACCGTACGTGGCCTGCCACACGGCAGAAAGTCGCTGGCTCAGGCGGGCGGTGGCCACCAGTGTCTGCAGGAAGCGCGTGCCATCGGCTTCGGCCCGGGTGCCATCGGTCGTGGAATACAGCTGCTGGCGTTCCTCGCTGACGATCCATACCGCCGCCAGCCGGAAGCGTTCGCTCCGGTTCCGCCAGGTGATGGCTCCCAGCACGCCCGGGCTGCCGTTGTCCTCGTCGGCGAAGTCGTCCCACCCGCGATGCAGGCCGAAGTTCAGATCCACGGAGGGCGAAACGCGGAACGAACTGAGTGTGCCCGTCAGTGTCAGCGGCTGGCCGTACTGCAGGCTGTAGGTGTGCGAGTAGAAGAAGTTTTCCGGTGCGGGGACGGTTTCGTAATCCGAAACGGCATAGTACCGGCCCACTTTCAGTCGAATACCTGGCCCGGCGGGCAGGTACAGATCGAGAAAGGCCTGCGGCATCGCCATGCGGTAATAGCGGTGGTCGGCAGCCCAGCTGTCGTCGAGACCATCAGCGGTGACGAACCGGGCGTCCGTGCCGAACAGAAAGTCGGTCTGAAATCCCAGGCCCATCACATCGCGGTCGGTCGGTGGCTCCTTCTTCAGCCGGAAATACAGCTGGTTCAGCATGTATTCATTCGCGGCATCGTTGAAGCCGGCACCCGGCAGGCTGGAATCATTCTGGGGCGGATCGAAATTGAAAGTCAGCCCCTGCTCCACCCAGCCATCCAGATGAATGCCGCAGCGGTCCAGTAGATTGTCACCCCGGTCCGTTTCAAACAGTCTGCGCAGCCGGCGTGTCTCGCACTGGCGGCAGTCGGCTGAGGGGGCGGCCTGTGGCTGCAGGGCAGGATGACTGTGACCAGGATGACTGTGCTCGGGCAGGCTGTGACCGGGAAACTGATCGGCCAACGGTCGCGGCGCTGGTCTGCTGTCGGCCTGGATCGGCGCATCCAGAGGAGCCGGCCCATCCAGCGGAGGAGGCACAGCGGATGGTGCCCGGGCACTCAATGCCCGCCAGGGGCGGGTTGCGGTGGCAAAGAGCTTCCTGATGCCCTGCTCCGCGGGAACGGTTTCTTCTGCCGGAGAACCGTCGGCCGGATTCGGAACAGGCTCCGCCTTACTGGTCGCGGTTTCCTCTTCCGCAGCAGCGGGAAGCTGGTCCGTCTGCGGGGTTTCCGGCCAGTCGAAGTCCAGTTCCGTGCTGCGGGCTGGTTGCAGGTACTGATCCCGTCGCGGCAGCCCGTCCGGAGCGTGCCCGCTCGTGCGGAGAATGGGTGAGCGTGTCGCCGTGGAGCCGCGGGATGTGGAGCGGGCAGCGGGAACCGGACTGTGGCCGAAGCCAGCCGTCGCTGGTGAACTCTGCTGCCTGGAGACTGCTGTTGCGGCTTGAGGGGCAGCAGCCTGCAGCTGGCTGCTGTGCAGCAGAATGGCCGCCTGTACAAACAGTACAGGCACCCGCAACAGGCGACCGGGCCACAGCGAGACCTGCTGGCCAGGGCTGTTACGTGGGCGATTGACTCGCCCCAATGGCAGCCGTCCGCTGGAGCAACGGCGTGGCGGTTCAGCTTCCGGGAATTCAGTTCCGCACAGCGGCATGGCGGCGGTCCCGTCTTCCGGTTGACGATTCCCGGGTGGTCCTGGTTTCTGTCAGTCCTGCCGCGGGTGATGTCCGCGCAGGGGCGCTGTCGGGTAATATCGACTGGCAGCCCCCTGCCTCATCAGAATAATCCGTAGAACTGACGGAAACCTCAAAGTCACCGTAATCGACAAAGTCCCCCGCGGGTTCCTGGGTCAGGGAACCAGGCTCGCAGAGATATTCACTCGGCGGAGGAATCGGTGCGCGGCTGCCAGGCGGGGGGCCGTTTCTCCAGAAAGGCCGCCAGGCCTTCGCGGGCTTCGCTGGTTTCCCGGGCAGTGGCGGAAGCCTCCCGCGCGCTCTCCAGCTGTTCCAGCAGGCCGGCACCGGAGCAGGCTTGCAGCTGCTGTTTGGTGACCGCCAGCGCGGCTGGCGAACCGGAAAGAATGGAACGGACCAGCGATTCTTCCGCAGCAGCCAGTTCGTCGGCCGAAACCACCTGATGGCACAGCCCGTGCCGGTGTGCCTCGGCGGAATCGATCGAATGTCCCGACAGCAGCAGCCAGCTGGACTGGCTGACTCCCACCCGCCAGGCCAGCAGGGGCGAGACAATTGCCGCCGTGATGCCTCGTTTTGGTTCGGGCAATGAGAAGAAGGCCGAGTCGGCCGCCAGCACCAGATCGCAGGCCAGGACCACTCCCAGCCCGCCCGCCAGGGCAGGCCCCGGCAGCACGGCAACCACCGGCACACGCACTTCCAGCAGCAGCACCAGCAGTCGGTGATAGACCTCGGTATCTTCCCGCCACAGTTCCCGCGACTCGGGCCGGGCAGCCCGTTCCTGCATTTCCGCCAGATCCATTCCCGCGCAGAACACCGGGCCTCGTGCCGTCAGCACGAGTACCCGCAGTTCCGGATCCTGGCTGGCCGCGGTGACCGCCTGCGTCAGTTCAGCAATCAGCTGCCGGGAAAGTGCGTTCCGTTTTTCGGGCCGGTTGAGAATCAGGCGGGTGACGGGCCCCTGCCGATCGATATCCACCAGTGGTGCGGGTGATGTCATGGCGCTGCCGGTTCTGTTCCCGAAGGAGGTGGCGATGTGGCATCCAGAGCGGAGGAGACGGCTGCCGGGGGAGGAAAGACCTCCGGGCCGGGCGGTGGCGGCAGTTCCATCTGCAGCAGGGCCAGGGCCAGCGTTTTGCCCTGGCTGTCGGTTCGCAGGGAACCGCTGGCTCCACCGGCCAGCACATTCTCCAGGACGAAGTTCCAGGCCAGAATGCCCGGCAGCGGATACCGGGTGACACGTCGCGGGCGGAGGCTGAGAAAGAAGCCCGCCACCCGGGTTTCTGTCAGCACGGCCCCCAGCCATTCCCAGCCGGCTTCGGTGTGGGCAATCACACCGATATTGGCATGCGAGCCTTTATCGCCCGAGCGGGCATGGGCCACGTCGCACAGGCGAACCGGCCGGTTACCCTGCATCAGTTTGCTCCTGTCGTCTGCATTGCTGATCTCTGCCGCGGCCGGGTTACGGACCAGGCACCACCGCGGGCGGGCTTTGCCGCTGTTCCGGTTGCCGGCCCCTGTTATGGTTGTGGGGAGTTCTGCTGCTGTCAATTCCCGGTCGAAGACGGTCGCCACGATTTCGATTTCCAGGAGACACGGACTGATGACTGCGTTCGAGCCACCACCGCTGAACCGGGTACAGTTGCGGGCTGTCGATCGCCGGGCAGTGGAGCAGTACGGCATGACCGGCCTCGTGCTGATGGAGAATGCCGGCCGGGGTACGGTGGAGCAGCTGCGGGCACAGCAGATTGCCGGAAAAGTGCTGATCTGCTGCGGACGGGGAAATAACGGCGGGGATGGGTTCGTCATGGCCAGGCATCTGGAGAATGCGGGCCACGATGTGCTGGTGCTGCTGTTCGCTGCACCCGACAGCCTGCAGGGAGACGCAGCGGCCAACTGGAACATTCTGCAGGCCGCCGGCACGCCCTGTGAAGTGATGCAGACGCCGCCGACTGAAACCGAGGGCCCGTCATCCCTGACAGAACCGCAGATCCGGCAGCTGCAGCAGCGGCTGGCCGGTGCGGGATGGATTGTGGACGCCCTGCTGGGGACCGGAGCCACGGGGCCGGCACGCGAACCGCTGGCTGCGGTCATCCGCTGCATCAACCAGGCGGGAAAGCGAGTGCTGGCCGTCGATCTGCCTTCCGGCCTCGACTGCGATACGGGCCTTGCAGCGGGAGACTGCATTCGGGCCGAACGAACCGTCACATTCGCGGCCCGAAAGACGGGCTTTGAGGCGGCCACCTCCGCCGAGTTCACCGGACCGGTGGAACTGGTCGGAATTGGTGTTCCAGTCTGCCTGCTGCGGGAGATTGCTGAGGATGACAGGCTGAAGAGGAAGGCTTGAATCCTTCGGCTCCACCATGAATCGTCCGGTGGGCGCTGTCCGCGGGCATGATCCGGCGAATGCTGTGTGCTCAGGGTGTGGCATGCTTTTCTGTCGGACTCACCCTGTCCCCGATTCACCCGCATGCCCATCCCGCTTTGCGGCTATGGGCATGGCACACCGAATTTCAACCTTTGCGTCTCTCTGCGTACTCCGCGGTGAGCCGTCTTCGCAGAACCTCGCTTTGACGGTTCCGGCCACCTGGGCACGTCTGTCATCCAGTTCAACCGCCATGCCCATCCCGCTGCGCGGCGTATGGGCATGGCACACTGAATTTCAACCTTTGCGTTTCCCTGGAGAAAGCCGGTCAGTCCAGTTCGAACTGGGCCAGGTAATCCTCCCGCGGGGGGAAGACTTCGGCCGGCTGGTCGGTTCTCTTCAGCACGAATCGATCCAGCACCAGCACATCCATGTCGGTCGCCAGGAAGCACCGCCAGGCCTGCTCCGGCGTGCAGACGATCGGCTCGCCCCGCACATTAAAGCTGGTGTTGATCAGCACGGGAGAGCCGGTCAGCTGTTCAAAGCGGGACAGCAGCTGGTGATACCGGCCGTGCCGTTCCGCATCGACCGTCTGCACGCGGGAAGAACAGTCCACATGCGTGACCGCCGGAATCTCCGAGCGGATGGCTTTAAGACGATCAAGCCCTTCCGCCTGCTGTGAATCCGCCGCCGCAGCCGTTCGCCGCTCTTCCCGCACATCGGCCACCAGCAGCATGTAGGGGCTTTCCTGACCGGGCTGCAGTTCGAAGTACTGGTCGGCCCGGTTGTGCAGCACCGACGGAGCAAACGGGCGAAATGATTCCCGGAACTTGATCTTCAGATTCATGGTCGACTGCATCTGCGGGCTGCGGGCATCTCCCAGAATGCTGCGGTTGCCCAGCGCACGGGGACCGAACTCCATCCGGCCCTGCATCCAGCCGACAACCTTTTCTTCCGCCAGCAGGCCGGCCACCAGGTCGCACAGCTGCTCGTCGCTGTCGCAGCGGGTAAATACCGCTCCGGCCGACTCAAGGAACTGTTCGATCTCTGCCTCGGTAGCGGCCGGGCCCAGCAGCGAGCCCGATTGAGAATCCCCCGGTCGGGCCACCCGTTCGTTCCCCAGCAGCTGATGCCACACGAGCAGCGCCACACCCAGGGCACCACCGGCATCGCCGGCAGCCGGCTGAATCCAGATGTCCTCGAACGGGCCTTCCCGCAGCAGCCGTCCGTTGGCCACGCAGTTGAGGGCGACACCACCCGCCAGGCACAGCTGCTTCTGGCCGGTTTCCCGCTGCACATGTCGCCCCATACGCAGCACAATTTCCTCGGTCACCAGCTGAACCGAAGCGGCCAGGTCCATCTCCCGCTGCGTGAGCTTTGATTCCGGCCGGCGGGGCGGACCGTCGAACAGCCGGTCAAACCGGGAGGAAGTCATCTTCAGCCCGGTGCAGTAATTGAAATACTCCTGGTTCATCCGGAAGGAACCATCGTCCTTCAGATCGATCAGA
>JAGQPV010000202.1 GCA_020426545.1 Planctomycetaceae bacterium | reverse complement strand
AGGTGCCTGAACGCGGAGACCCTCCCTCAATCCCTCCCTGCCAGGGAGGGACGGAAGAGAAGAAAAGCGGCCCCGGAACAGGGGTGGCATGCTCCACGCTTGCGTGGGCACGCTGTGTCGAACTTCTTTGCCGCCAGCTGTTCCCCCGTATGCCCATCCCGCTTTCACAGTGATGGGCCTGGCATGCTGAAATGTCTTTCTCTGCGTTCCTCTGCGCACTCTGCGGCGCAACTCTTCCTGAATGAAGACGCTCGGCGAACACTACACCAGCTGCAGGCCGCCTGGCAGCGATTCCCCGAAGATCTGGCTCTGTTCGGCCTGTTCCAGCTGGCCGCCTTCGCGAACCAGTTCCTGCAGGTGCGGGGCGGCGTCGTGGTCTTCCAGCCAGTCGAGGGCCAGCTGCCGGTCTGCTTCGGTCAGGTCGCGGTAACGGTCGCCCGTGCGGCGGGCCAGCTGCATGATGGCCAGCGGGGCGGAGGTGTCTTCGTCTTTCAGTTCGGCCACCAGAATTCGCAGCCACTGGCCGGCCTGTTCTGGCGGCACCACCGCATTGAGTGGTGCATGGAACGGCTGCCGGGCCCCCAGTCTTCCGGCACACCAGATGAGGGCGGGCCGCACCTGCTGCATCCGGTTCCGGCTGACGAGATCAACCGCCAGGCTGCCCAGCGATGTCTTCGTGGCCAGAGGCAGCTGTTCCAGCGAGGCCAGCAGCCGCCAGACTTCCGAGGCCTCATGCGAGGTCGACGAAAAGCTGCCGCTGCGGTTCTTGCCGCCTTTCTTCTTCTGGTGGGTCTGCCGCACGCGGGCCAGCAGGGGAGAGGCCAGTGCCTGCTGCTGGCCGCCGGTCAGCCCGCCGCAGATTCGCCGCCAGACAATCCACCATTCCGCCCGGCACATGGGCGCATCGTGCAGCAACCGCCCGCCCAGCAGTTTGCGGGTGCGGGCCACCCGCCAGTCATCCACGGCGAGGCCAAAGCCCGGCCGCAGCGAATACCCCAGCAGATTCAGCCAGCGGGCTTCATGAGCCGCGCTGATCTTCCGGCCCTGTTCCACGGCGACCAGTTCTTCCCAGATCCGCCGCAGCAGCGACGTGGGCCAGTCGCGGCGGGAGAGGCCCAGTGCCTGCTCCAGCTGCTTCATCAGCGTATCGGGGGAGGGGCCTTTCGGTCGGAACGTCTGGCGGATGAGGGCGGCACACTCTTCCCATGCCGACTCTTCCAGAAATCCTTCGGTCTCCGCCAGGCCGCTGTGCGCCGCCAGATCGGTCTGCACGGCGGACCGCACATCAAACTGCAGTTTCCAGCTGCGGTTGCCGTCCTGTTCGGTACACCACAGTTCCAGCGTGCCGATTTCCGACAGCCGCGCGTGCAGGTCAATCCGCACGCGGTCGGTGGCGGATTTCTGCCGGGTTTTGAGCGTGGTGCGAATGGGCGGCAGCGGCTTCATCCGCTCGGGGTCGATGGTCACAATTTCGCCCGGGCGATCGGTCAGCCGGGTGCTGGAAACATACAGCGGGAACTCCACGGGCACGGAAGTCAGCAGCGACAGCCCCGTTCCCGCCAGGTCGAACTGCTGACCGGGTTCCGCTCCGGCCGGTGCGAGGCACATGGCCTGCCGGGCCGGCTGACCGTCCGGGCCGCCCGGTTCTTCCGAACCCGTTTCCACTCCGATGTACCAGGTGCGGGCCAGGCCGGCGGCAATCCGCACGCCCACGCCCCGCTGCACCATGCCGAACCACGCCGCTCCCCGGGCCACGGCCAGGTCGAGCCGTTCGTTCCTGAGGACATTCAGCTGCCAGGCGGGATCTTCCGCGGAAAACCACGACTGCAGCACATTCTGCAGCTGCTGCCGCATCAGCGGCGAGGCGAACAGGCCACCGTTGAACAGAATCAGATCGGGCCGGGCCACGGCTGCTTTCTGTCCTTCCGCACTGTTCTGCACGGCCCCCTTCCAGCGGGCGTCCTGTTCGTGATCGGCCAGGAAGGCGGCGAGGTACCGTGTCATCGCCGGGTCGGGGGCGAAGGGCAGGCCGAATTCGCGAAAGCCCGAAGCCGAAGTCGCCGGCCGTTCGTCGCGGGAAACCTGCGGCAGAAAACCATCCAGCAGCAGCCGTTCGACTTCCTCCCGGCTGACGTCCACCTGCAGCCCGCCGCCAATCAGCCGCGAACCGGCACCCGGCAGGGTAACCCGCCATGTTTCGGGCGGGTTTTCGCCCAGCAGTGTTTCCTTCACCTGCCGGCAGACTCTGGTCAGCGTGCTCCACTGGGCCGGTGTCAGCTGGCTGGTGCCGGCTGCATTTCCGTCGGAACCTGCTTCGCCGCTGCCGCCGGTCAGTTTCTGTTCGATATGACGGGCGAGTGCCAGGTCGAGGTTGTCGCCGCCCAGAATCAGATGTTCGCCCACGGCAATCCGCTGGAACTGCAGCCGTCCATCGCCGGCCGGCCGCACCTGGATCAGGCTGAAGTCGGTCGTTCCGCCGCCGATATCGCAGATCAGAATCAGCTGGCCTTCCTGCACGTGCTGTTCCCAGCTGGTGCGGTGTTCCGACAGCCAGGCATAGAAGGCGGCCTGCGGTTCCTCAATCAGGGTCACCCGGGGCAGGCCGGCGATCTGTGCCGCCCGCACGGTCAGCTCGCGGGCCACTTCATCGAACGATGCCGGCAGGGTGATGACCACCTGCTGCCGCTCGAGCGGTTCTTCGGGGTGAGCGGCATTCCAGGCCGCGCGAATGTGGCCGAGGTAGCGGGCGCTGGCTTCAACGGGCGAAATGCGGGTGACATCGGCCGCGGCATGCCACGGGAGCAGGTCGGCTGTCCGGTCGACTCCCGCATGGCACAGCCAGGACTTGGCCGAAGACACCTGCCGGCCGGGAACCGCCAGCCCCTGGTCGCGGGCAAAGGTGCCCACGGCATAATCGGCCGGGTCGCTGTCCCACGGGAGGTTCAGCGCGCCCTCGGGGAATTCGCCCTCGGCCGGTTCGTAATGAAACGAAGGCAGCCCTTCCCGCAGTTCGATTTCACCCGCGGCGACAATCTGCGGGACGGAGAACGTCTGCACCTGCACCGTTTCGAGCGTGGCGGGGGCGGAATCGCTGCTGCCGCTGTCCACAAAGGAAACGGCGCAGTTGGTCGTGCCCAGGTCGATTCCCACGACATAGCGGCTGGGCGGGGCCTGTTCGCTGTCTGATTCCGTCTGTGTACCGGGAAGTCTGTTTCCGGCGTCTGTCGGTTCCGGGCTCATCACCTGGTTTTATCCCTCGGCATCTTCCCGCACACTGAATTCCAGTTTCCAGCGGCCGTCGGTTCTCGTGCTGACACACCACAGTTCCAGCACGCCCAGTTCAGTAATCCGCGTATGGAACCGGACGGGCACGTAGTTGTCGTCCTGCCCGTCCACGGCTTCGAGTGTGGTTTCGAGCGAATCGGTTTCGCTCAGTTCGTCTTCCTGCCAGCTGCCCAGCAGGTCGCCCGGCACATCCTCTTTCCGCACCAGCGAAGTGAAGAACCGGAACTGAGCCGGCTCGCCCACCACCAGGCCGATTTCATGACTGGGCACGTCCAGTTCCGTGCCTTCCTCCATGCCGGCCGGCACCACGCACAGAGCCCGCAGCGGGCGGGGTGCACCGGGAATCGCCAGCCCGGCGGTTTCGATACCCACATAGCAGGAGCGGGCTGTTCCGCCCCGAATGCGGATTCCACCGCACTGCTTCGTCCACGAATAGCAGGCGGCGCCGCGGGCCACGGCATGGTCCAGATCTTCCGGGCCTTCCAGCGGGCCGGGCGCGTTCTCGCTGCCGAACCAGCTGGCCAGCACGTCGTGCAGCCGCTGCCGCAGCTGCCCCGCCCGGAACACGCCACCATTCAGCAGCAGGTGCGTGGGACGGGCGGCCGCTCCCTCTTCACCATGGGCCTGCAGGAAGGCTGCCAGGTGCCGGGTGATGGCCGTATCCGACTCGAACGGCAGGCCGATTTCCTGAAACCCCGAAGCCCGCTGGCGAACCGGGCTGTCGGTCAGTTCGCACTGCGGGAAGAAGCCTTCGGCCAGCAGGTCGGCGGCTTTCTTTCCATCGACCTCGACCGTGACTGTTCCGCCGATCAGCCGGCTGCCCCGGCCCAGCACCGAGACCGGGTGCTTCTTCGGAGCATCGGCCCCCAGCAGCGTCTCTTTGGCGGTGCGGCACGAATGCCACAGCGAAACGGACTGCCACGGATCGAGCTGGACCTTCTCTTTCGCAAACAGGGTGGCCACAAAATGCGACAGGGCCAGGTCCATGTTGTCGCCGCCCACCAGCAGGTGATTGCCCACCGCCCGTCGTTCCAGCTGCAGCTCTCCGTCGGTTTCGGAAACCGCCACCAGCGACAGGTCGGTCGTACCACCGCCGATATCGCACACCAGCAGCAGGTCGCCCACACCGAGGTGCTTCCGCCAGCTGTCACCCATGCGGTTCAGCCAGGAGTACACCGCGGCCTGCGGTTCTTCCAGCAGCACCAGGTCTTCGGGCAGTCCGGCGGAGCGGGCCGCTTCGCGGGTCAGCTCGCGGGCACTGGCATCGAACGAGGCCGGCACTGTCAGCACGACCTTCTGCTGCCGCAGCGGGTCTTCCGGGTGAGCGTGCTCCCAGGCACCGACCAGGTGTTCCAGGAAGTGCTGCGTCGCCACCACGGGCGAGATTTTCGGCACGCCGGGCGGAGCATTCCACGGGAGAATCTGCTGGTGCCGGTCGACCCGGCTGTGGCACAGCCAGGACTTCGCGGCACCAATGGTGCGGTCGGGGACTTCGGCCGACTGCCGCCGGGCCAGCTCGCCCACGGCAAAATCCTGCCCGGTTTTCCAGGGCAGGTCGAACGCGTTGCCGGCCCGTTCCTGCTCGGTGGGCAGGTACACGAACGAAGGCAGCGACAGCCGCGACTCCACCGTGCCATGATCCACCAGCTGGGGAATCGGCAGCAGTTCAATCTGTGGCTGTTCTTCCTCCAGCGGGGCGAAGGCCACCACGCTGTTGGTGGTTCCCAGGTCAATGCCGACCGCAAACCGGGCTGTCATCCTTCATTCTCCTGTTGGTCTGCGGGATCCGGCGGAGCGGGGCCGGAGAACCTGCCTGCAGGGACTGTCGTCCGAGTTGTCTCAGCTACCGGCCGGCACTTCGACTTCCGCCGGAGCCACCACCCTGGCCGCCGCCGGATGACCATTCCATTCCGGCACTTCGCATTTTGAGGCTTCCCAGCCATGGTGCACCAGCGTGCCGGCCGCTGGCGGTGTGCCGGTGACGTGGCCCGTCAGCCGGAACCGGCCCTGTTCGACATTCTGCTCCAGCGCCACCTGCGAACCTTCCTCTGCTTCGGTGACCGGGCGGATGGCGAACAGACGGTCGATCACCGCGGCGCAGTTGCGGTGCACGTCCCGCACGGCACCCGCCACCTGCTGATCGGAATATCCATCCAGCGGCTCGCTGATGAAATCCACAAAGCGGGCCTCCCGCTGCAGCGCGCCCAGCAGGGCGACTGCTTCGCTGCGAACCGGCTTTGGTGGCGGGGGCGGTGTCTTCTCGACGTGCGGCTGTGCCTCGGGAGCTGCCGGAGAGGCAGCGGCGGCCGGGCTCTCCAGCAGGCCGCGCACGTTATCGGCCAGCGGAGCACTGCCCAGCACACGGAAGAAAATTCGGAAGGCGGTCAGCAGTCGGTTCATAGCGTACTCGGCTTCTTCAGGGCAGTCCCGTTTGAGGAGATTCCCGATGCCGGGGTGGGCGGGAGACCTGGTGGTTCCTCATGACTGGCAGCGGGCAGGGCAGCGGGAGCTGTGATGCAGGAGGGCTGCAGTTTCCGGCAGCTGGCAGGCCGTGCTTCCCACGGGGAAAATCCGGAGAGCCGCGGGGATTTCTGGCCTGGCAAATCTCTGGAACGGCGAAACGCCCCTGGGGCGGCTGCATTTCTCCCGTGGCACACCCTGTGCTGCACGGGGCCCTCTGCCGGAACAATGCGGGAATCTTTCTCCCGAATTCACCCCGCCTCCCTGGCGATACGGTCATCTGGCGCTTCTGCTTCGCCACGGCTTCCTGCTGAGGTTATCGCCCCGCGGAACCACACGAAAGCCCGCCGTCCCCGTCCCGGGCCAGGAACCGCCAACCCGGTGCGGAATGTGGCAATCCTTCACGAATTCCGGGGCCGCCTCGCTGGCCGGTCAAGCCCCCGGACCGTGCCGCAGAATGAAAGAATCCCCCGGCCGGCCACTCCGGCGGGAGATTCCAGGTCGATTCATACCAGCCTGCTGTCTGGCGGTGGCAGTGAAAGTGGAGAAGCCCGGAGGGCAGCATCCGCTTCCCAATGACCGCTTCAGCGGCTGGTTCTGCTGTATTCTTCCAGCGCGGTTGAAGGTCAGCAGTGCAACTGTGAATTCCGCCGCCGGCACAGTCAGGCTGCGCCGGCAGTACGGAACGGCACCCGCCAGCTGCAGGGCCGTTCACAGAAATCTGCCTGACTCCCCGGTACACCAGCCACCCCTGTTCGGGGCCAGGCGGCAGACGGCTCCGCCGTGCTGTTCCGCTGCCGGAGTATAAGGACTGAGAGACTTTCCGGAAAATCTGCCATCACCTGCTGCCTGCAGCAGGTCAGAAGCGGGACAGGCCACAACATGCGGTCTGTGGCCTGAATTTCCGGCCAGAAATCCTCAGACCATGTCCTTCAGACCCTTGAGGGGCAGGACTTTCACCTGGTTGCGGGCCGGCTTGGCCTTCACCGTCATCATCTCGCCGGGGTTGAACGGCGACGGGCGAGTCGAAGCCTTGGTAGCCGGCTTGCGGACCACCTTGATCTTCATCAGCCCGGGCACGTTGAACACGCCGGGACCACGCTTGCCGAGGTTCTTGCCGATCAGCTCGCTGAGGGCATCGAAGACAGTGGCGATATCCTTGCGGGACATCTCTGTCTGTTCGGCGAGGGCGTTGAGCACCTCGGACTTGGTCATGGGCTTCTGGGGAGCAGCGGCCTTCTTCGCCATGGTCTGTGCGTCTCCGTCTCTGAGTATGCGAGTGGCGACAGCACCAGACGCCGCCACATTGTCTCTAACACTGTCGATAGTTAAGTGCCGCTTGTTCGGATTGTCAATGAAACTGGCCTCAAATTCCTGTATTCTTGGGCTTTCCACGACTTTCGCCTTCCGCTGAACCACCCCCCGGACGGCTGCCGGCTGCCCCGCCCGGGGCGTTGGTGGTCCGATCTCTGCTCTGTGGATCACCATGCCCCAGCCGCCTGTCGCTGCCGGTTTTGCCACCCGCGTGTGGCGGGCGGTCTTCCTCAACGAACTGCTGTGGACCGCCGGCTACGCACTGACCAGCAGTGGCTTCCTGCTGTACTTTGCCCGCGAATTTCAGGCCTCATCGACGGTGATTGCCCTGCTGCTGGTCCTGCCGGAAACAGCCGGAATCAGCAGTGTTTTCTCCCGTCCGGCCGCGGCCTGGCTGGGCAGTCGCCGTCGGCTGTGGCTGTGGTGTGTTCTCTCCAGCCGGCTGGTTTTATGCGGTATTCCGCTGGCTGCGTGGCTGCCGGGAAGCACGGCGGGCATCAGCCCGCTGCTGCTGATCGCCGTCTGCCTCGGCCTGGCCTCGCTGGTGAATGCCATAGGCTATATCGCCTTTGTTTCGTGGATTTCCGATCTCGTTCCCGACGACCACTGGGGACGCTTTTTCGCCCTCAGGAATATTGTGCGGCTGCTGGTGCTGCTCACCGTGCCGATTGCCGGAGGCTTCCTCCGCGACTGGTGGAAGCGGCAGGAACTGGCCGGGGTGCTGCCAGCCGAGACCGTCCTGCTGCTGTATGCCGCCGTCTTCATTGCGGGCATTGCCTTGATGCTGCTGTCGGTCCTGCCGATGTGGCGAATTCCCGAGACAGCAGCCTCGGTGCCCCATGAAGAACCAGCGGAAGTCACCGTCTGGTCCCGCAGTCAGATGGCCGCCGCTTTCCGTGAGCGGTCGATGCGGTTTCTGCTGCTGCATGCCTGGTGGCTGTCCGCCGCCAACGGGCTGACGCAGGCGGCTTTCTTCGGCTGGCTGTTCGGTTCGCTGAAGGTCGGGCTGGGCCTGTTCTACATTCTGCAGGCGGTCCGGCAGGTCGTCAGTATTCCTGTCAGCCGGTTCGCCGGCTACTGGAGCGACAACCACGGAGACCGCAACCTGCTGGCCATTTCACTGCTGGTGGCCAGCTGCGCCATGCCGTGCTGGTTATTATCGGGGGCCGATTCCCCGCACTGGGTGTTCCCGGCCTATGCCCTGTGGGGCGCCTTTGCCGCCGCGAATATCGCCGGGCGGAACCTGCTGCTGCGACTGGCTCCCCGGTCGGATAACACCATCCCGCTGACATTATTCCGCCAGGTCTCCGGGCTGATCGCCGGCCTCAGCGGTTTCGCCGGCGGCATGTGGCTCGATCATCTGCGGACCACGGAGTTCAGCTGGCAGCTGGGAAGCTATACTGTCGGCCCGTTTCAGCTGCTGTTTCTATTGTCGTGGGCCGGTCGGGTGACAGCCGTCTTATGGCTGCTGCCAGTACGGGAACCCGCACGACCCGGCAGCCCGACGGATTCATAAACCATCTTCGGACGCGGCCTTCTCTTCCGTAGGGCCGGTTGCACCGGCCAGCTTCTCATCGTAGGTCAGGCTATTGCCTGACGTCTTTCCGATGGCAGAGAAGAGTCTTCACCGCGGAGTACGCAGAGAGACGCAAAGGTTGAAATTCGGTGTGCCATGCCCATAGCCGCAAAGCGGGATGGGCATGCGGTATTTCGGGGGCTGGCAAAGGCCGCTCGAAAGACATGCCCACACGAGCGTGGGCATCTCACCCGGCATAGAATGCTTGACCCAGGCAGCAAAAAAAGAACGCACCGGCTGCGGGAGCCGATGCGTTCGAGGAAGCTGTGACCAGCTGACAGTGTTCACGCCTGGACTGACTGCCCTGACGGGCGGCCTTACTCTTTCTCGTTGGCTGCTTCGCCAGCGGGCGCTTCTTTGGGGGCGGCCGGCTGTTCGAAGTCGCCAGCGGCCACAATCACCAGGTTCTTCGGATCGATGTACTTCCG
>JAGQPV010000201.1 GCA_020426545.1 Planctomycetaceae bacterium | reverse complement strand
GGCGATTCCGCGAAAGAAAGAATCCCCCCGGCGACGTGGAATTTTCGGAGTGCAGCAGCGGGCTGCCGATCCGGCCGTTCCCGTGCTGCAGCCGGCCTCCGGCTGGGCCGGGGAAGCCGTCACTCTCACCGACCAGCATGTGCTGGCCACGGTGCCCGGCAGTAATGAACTCGTCTGCCTCGACCTGCTCAGCGGGCACATTCACTGGAAGGCCCCGCGGGAAAATTCTCTATATGTGGCCGGCGTGCTGGAGGACCGAGTGCTGCTGGCCGGAGAGCTGAAAGTCCGCTGTCTGTCGCTGGCCGATGGCAAACCGCTGTGGAAAGAGCCGCTGAGCATTCCCTGCCCCAGCGGGCGGGGGTTCATTCGCAACGGGGTGCTGTATCTGCCGGTTCCCGAAGGCGGCATTCTGCTGGTCGATACCGCCACAGGCAGCCGAATCCGGTTTGCCGGGCTGCCGGGCAATGTGACTCCCGGAAACATCGTCGGCACGCGGGGCGTGTTGCTCTCGGCCGATGGCGACCGCCTGCAGGCGATGCCTCTGCCGCTGCCTCCCGATTCCCGTCCAGCGGAGTCGCCGCAGGAACGGTCGATGCAGTAACGGTCACCTCAGCGCGCCTGCCGCCCCGTTCTCTTCAGCCGGCTGCGATTTTCCCCGTGGCGAACGTTGATCTGTGCGTTGCCGCCCGCCCGCTGTTCACTGTAGACTGCTGCACCGAAGCCTGAGACCGGGCTCTGCCGTTTCCCACCTGGCAGCCCGGTTCGTTTTTTCTCCGGCAGCAGCGAGTCTGCCCGAGGGAATGGCTTCCGGGCGAAAGACCGCATTGAGATGACAACGCCGAGCAGAGCAGAAGGACAGCCGGATGAGGGTGTATAGACTGTGGAAGCGCTCTCCCCGGTTTCTGTGTTCCCCGGCGGGCCGGCCGGTTTCGTCACCCGGCCGGCTGGCTGCCTGCTGCCTGCTGCTCGCAGGACTGCTGCAGACCACGGGCCCGGCCACCGCGGCGGATGACACCAGCGCCCCGACCCACCCGAAGATCCCCGGATTCGAACGGTTCTTCGCTGATGCGGAAACGCCCACCCGCGGGGGCGGACTGCTGCTGCTGGGCGAACTGAACTGCACCTCATGTCATGCGGCCTCGCAGGAACTGGCCACCACTCTGCTGCCCCGCCAGGCACCCGTGCTGACAGAAGTCGGCACCCGCGTTCGGCCGGAGTATCTGCGGAAATATCTTCTGGATCCCCGGGCGACCCGGCCCGGCTCCACCATGCCCGATGTGTTCACCGGCCTGAGTCAGGCAGAACGCACGCGGCGGGTGGAAGCCCTGACGCATTTCCTCGCCTCCACCGGAACCGTGCGGGATGAAGTTCCAGTGGCGGTGGCTGTCGCTCGTGGTGAAGTGCTGTTTCACCGGGTGGGCTGCGCGGTGTGTCATGGTTCCCAGCGGGACGGTGCCGCGCAGCTTGAGACCTCTGTTCCGCTGACGGGCATCGCGGAAAAGTACAGCATTCCCGGCCTGACAGCCTTTCTGCAGAACCCGCATGCCGTTCGTCCCTCTGGCCGCATGCCCTCGCTGAATCTGGTCGATACCGAAGCCGGCGACATCGCCGCCTACCTGCTGCGGGACATCAAAGTCACGCCCAATGTGGAGTACACCTGGTACACCGGCGACTGGCAGACCCTGCCCGATTTTTCCCAGCTCAAGCCGGAGGGAGCGGGCAAAGCGGCCGGGTTCGATCTCTCCGTCAGCGGGAAACAGAACAACCACGGCGTGCGGTTCAAAAGCTATCTGCCCATCGAGGCTGATGGTGAATATACCTTTCACGCCGGCTCGGACGATGGTTCGCGAATTGCACTGAATGACCACACGGTCGTGCTGAACGACGGACTGCACCCGTTCACATTTCGCAGCGGGAAAGTCAAACTGCACCCCGGCCTGTACTACCTGACGGTCGATTTCTTCCAGGGCGGCGGCGGGCAGGAACTGCGGATCGAATATGAAGGCCCGGGCATCAGCCGCAGGCCCCTGTCGAGCGCGATCACCCTCGACAAGAAGGCCACGCCCGGCATGGAGAACCGGTTCAAAGTCTCCAAAACGCTGGCTGCGGAAGGACGGCAGATCTTTCAGCAGTCCGGCTGTGCCAGCTGCCATCAGCTGAACGAGGGCGGCAGCCGGCTGAAGTCGCAGCTGGCCGCCCGCCCGCTGGCCGAACTGAACACCGGCCGGGGCTGCCTGGCGGAGAACGTGCCCGCCGGACTTCCCGCGTGGTCGCTGTCGGCCGCCCAGCGGAAATCGCTGGATCATGTGCTGAAGTCGGCGGAGTCTCTGCAGCCGGTGCAGCGAATCCCGCACCTGCTGACCACCTTCAACTGCTTCGCCTGCCACCAGCGGGGAGAAATCGGCGGAGTGGAACAGGCCCGGAACGACCTGTTCGAGACGACCATTCCCGAGATGGGCGACGAAGGCCGCATTCCTCCCACGCTGGAAGGCGTGGGAGACAAACTGAACGCGGCCTGGCTGAAGCACGTACTCGACAGTGGAGCCAACGATCGGCCCTACATGCTGACCCGCATGCCGAAGTTCGGCGCTCAGGCAGCCACCTTGGCAAAACTGCTGACGGCTGCCGACGAACAGACGCTGGCCGAGATCCCCGTCATCGACCAGCCCGAACTGCGGGTACAGGCCATTGGCCGGCACCTGGCCGGAGACAAGGGTCTGTCGTGCATCAAGTGCCATTATGTGGGCAGAATCGCAGCCACCGGCATTCAGGCGATGGACCTGACCACCATGACCCGCCGCCTGCGGGAAGACTGGTTCCAGCGGTATATGATCAACCCGCAGGTGTATCGGCGGGGCACCCGTATGCCGTCCGCCTTCCCCGGCGGGCGAACCATCCTGCCGGATATTCTCGACGACCGGGCCGATGCCCAGCTGCGGGCGCTGTGGGTTTATCTGGAGATGGGGAACCAGGCTCCGGTGCCTTCCGGCATGCTGCAGCAGGCAATTGTGCTGGTGCCCGGGGACGAGCCAATCATCTACCGCAATTTCATTGAGAACGCCGGGCCACGGGCGATCGCGGTGGGTTATCCCGAACGGGCCAACCTCGCCTGGGATGCCGACTACATGCGGCCCGCGCTCATCTGGCATAACGCATTCATCGATGCCTCCCGCCACTGGACAGGACGCGGCCAGGGCTTCGAGCGTCCGCTGGGCGACCACGTGCTGGCTCTGCCGGCGGGTGTCCCTCTGGCCGTTCTGCCCGACGAAGAAACCGCCTGGCCCGCTGAACCGGCGGCCGAGGCCGGCTACCGCTTCCTGGGTTACCGGCTCGATGAGCATAGGCGGCCGGTCTTCCGCTACCGGCTGGCAGAGATCGAAGTGGAAGATCACTTCGTGCCCGAGCCAGGTCAGCCGGATGCCGGCTTCCGCCGCACAATCACATTGAAATCTCCCCGGGCACCTTCGGGCACACTGTGGCTGCGGGCCGCTGTCGGAAAAGTCGAACCGGAGGAAGGCGTGACCGGCAGCTGGCTGATCGACGGTGTGCTGCGACTGCAGCAGAAACAGCATGCGGATACCGCGGACGGTGCGGAAAACGCACGGGAACCGCTTCGGCGGACAGTCGACGGGAAAACCGAACTGCTGCTGCCGGTGCGGTTCACCGACGGGAAAGCCACCCTGGTGCTGACTTATCACTGGTAGGCCAGCGAGCAATCTTCCCCTGCAGTACAGACTCGGGCCACAGGCCGGTTTCTTTCCCCACGCCGATTTTCCTACTTCATCCAGACAGGCCGGACTTATGCCTGACACAGTATTCCGCCGTATCTCACCACGGTTTCAGCGGATTCTGCGAACCGTTCCCGTGCTGACCGGGTCTCTCGCGCTGCTGCTCTGCGGCAGCCTTCTGGCTGCAGAAGACGCTGCGAAAGCAGCACAGAAGCCACCCGCAGAGAGCGACTACTACCCGATTGTCTCTCTGCCGGTTCCCGAGGGAGTCGTCCTGGAATCGGGAGCACTGGAACTGCTGGCCGACGGACGGCTGGCCGTGAGTACCCGCCGGGGCGAAATCTGGCTGGTCGATCAGCCGCTGGCTGAAGACGCCAGCACCGCCACCATGAAGCGGTTCGCCCACGGACTGCACGAGGTCCTCGGGCTGGAAAGTCGCGACGGGTGGCTGTACGCCACGCAGCGGGGAGAACTCTCCCGGCTGAAGGACACCAGCGGAGACGGCCGGGCCGATGTCTTTGAAACCGTCAACGCCGGCTGGGGCATTACCGGTGACTACCACGAGTATGCCTTCGGCTCGAAAGCCGATGCGGAAGGCAACCTGTGGGTCACGCTGTGCCTGACGGGCTCGTTCAGCAGCCAGGCGCCCTACCGGGGCTGGTGCGTCCGTATCACTCCGGAAGGCAAACTGATTCCCACCTGCAGTGGGCTGCGTTCTCCCGGAGGCGTGGGGGCCAATGCCGCGGGCGACATGTTCTACACCGACAACCAGGGACCGTGGAACGGAACCTGCAGCCTGAAATGGCTGCGGAAAGGTTCCTTCCAGGGACATCCCGGCGGCAACCGGTGGTACGACCTGCCGGCAGTCACCGAGGCCATGGGGGCCGCCCCGGTTGAACCGGAAAGCGGCAGCCGGATCATGGTGGAAGCGAAGAAAATTCCCGAGTACGAACCACCCGCCATTCTGTTCCCCTACAAGAAAATGGGCCAGTCGGCCAGCGGGATTGTGTGCGACACGACCGAGGGAAAATTCGGGCCGTTCGCCGGGCAGATGTTCGTGGGCGATCAGACCTACAGCACCATCATGCGGTGTTCGCTGGAGAAGGTCCGCGGCCATTACCAGGGAGCCTGCTATCCCTTCCGCAGCGGTTTTGGTTCGGGAGTGCTGGCCCTGGAACTCTCGCCCGAGGGGACACTGTTTGCCGGTGGAACCAATCGCGGCTGGGGTTCCCGCGGCACGAAACCCTTCTCACTCGAACGCATGCAGTGGAGCGGGAAAGTCCCGTTTGAAATCCTCGAGATGCGGGCCCGGCCGGACGGGTTCGAACTGGAGTTCACCCGGCCGGTTGATCCCGAAACCGCCGCCCGGCCCGAGTCGTGGCAGCTCGGCACGTACACTTACATTTACCAGTCGTCCTACGGCAGCCCGGAAGTCGATCACACGCAGCCCGTTATCCGGCAGGCACAGGTTGCCGCCGATGGAAAAACCGTCACCCTCACGGTCGAAGGACTGCAGGAAGGGCATGTGCACGAACTGCACGCCACCGGCGTTCGCTCGGCGGAAGGGCAGCCGCTGCTGCACACCGAAGCCTATTACAACCTGAACTACATCCCGGCAGCGGAGCAGGCCGCCGCGGAATGAATGGCGAATTGCCGGGAATTTCCTCGCGGATCGGCAACGGGATTCCCAGCCGGATCACGACGATCGAACAGACACAGGCCGGGAATCGCCCTGGGGATTTCCGACAGGAACAAAGTCACACTACCCAGATGGTCGATAACAGACCGTACCCAGGCGACCCGGTTCCGGTTTCTTCGAACGCCAGTAATCTGCCCCAGGCAGAACAGGCAAATTGAAAAGCACACGAACAATGAGAAGCAGGGGCAGCCTGTCTCTCAGACGCCCGCAATCCTGTTCTAAGGAACATGTTCGCGGGAATCCAGAAGTTTCGCTCCCGGATTCAAGGATTTCTTGACAGGAGAACAGGGGACTGGTAGCGTGGAATAGCAAAGCCAGTCCCAGGCAGGGATCTGTTTTTACTATTTTTTTGCCGTTATCTGGCACCTGTCCCGCCTGTTTCTTCGCAGTTCCATCAAGGAATCTGTGGACTTGGTTCCCTTCTTCACAGTTATCTCACTATCTCTCGGGTAAGATTTCTCGCAGTCTGCGTATTTCGGGTACAGTAGAGCATCTGGTGCAGCCTGCACGAGTCGCTCTGCACGTACCTCTACAGTCAGCAGTTTCTCTTCCGGTTCAGGTCAGTCCGGCCAGTTTCGTCGGGCGGGAGAACATGTTTCTCACGTTCCGGGTGTAAATTCCCCGGCACTGCCTCTGACGCCGCAGGAGACGGTTGCTGACCGGTACCGGAAGCACAATCCCGGAAGGGAATGTGCCAACCTGTGTGACGGAAATCTGAATTGACACCCTGACAGGGAACTGGCGGTACGAACAGTACTTCGGTCTCCATGAGAACTGGCAGCCCAGGCTCTCCGCGATGGATCTGCCTCCCGACGTACTGCCCGCACCGCGAGTGAACACTCATCCTGTTTGTGCCCGCTTCGGGCATGGAGCCTCCTGCAGGCGTGCTGAATCAGCCGATTCCAGCACTCTGCGGCTGCGCAATGCAGATCGCTTCCCGACATTCGGGGGCGATGGCAGGTTTCCGGATAACCTCTGACAGTCTAATCAGTCGGGATATGGCACTATGCAGCAGATGTGTCTTAAGGTTGTCGGCGGAAAGCACGACGGAAAGATCATTCCTCTGAACCCTGGCCGGTTTCTGATTGGCCGCGAGCAGGACTGCCACCTGCGGCCGAACAGCGATCTGATCAGCCGGCACCACTGCGTCTTCAAGATCGACGAATACGCCCTGCGGCTGCGTGATCTGGGCAGCACGAACGGCACAATCGTCAACGACGAACAGATTGAAGACGAAGTCGTCCTCAAGAAGGGCGATCGGGTTTCCGTCGGCAAACTGGATTTCGTCGTGGCTGTGCGGGAAGTTGCCCCCGTCGCTGCCGGGGAAGAAACGCCCGAGGCACCTCCGGCCGATGCGGCCCCCGCCAGCGCTCCGCTGACCGATGACACCGTCAATCTGGGCAGCCCCGGCCAGGACACCATGCTGGGACTGCCGGTCAATCCGCAGACTCCCGCCGGGGAATCGGCCGTCTTCGGTGGCGACACTACGATCACATCCGCGGCTGACCTGGCTGCCGCCCAGCCGGGCATCGACCCGAACACCCAGCAGCAGGTGCCGGCGGCATGGGGCGATCCCGCTCAGCAGTGGCCCGGCTACCAGCAGCAGCCCGGCTATCCCATGCAGTGGCAGCAGCCGACCTACCCGCCCGGTTTCTATTACCCCCAGCAGCCCGGTTATCCACCCCAGGGCGGATACCCGCAGCAGGGCTATCCGCAGTATCCGCAGATGCCCGGCTACCCGCAGCCCCAGCAGGAACAGCCGCAGCCCGCCCCCGAACCGGAACAGCCCGAAGAGAAACCCAAAACAAACACGCTGAGTGCGGTGACGCTTCCGCCGCCGGATCAGACCGGTGCGAAACCACCCGAACCCAAACCGGAGAAATCGAGTGACGGCTCGGGCGGGCCGGCCGACGATCCCTCCACCCATGCCGCCGACATCATCCGGCAGCACCAGCGGCGACGTCCGGGCGGCTGATCGCTCCGTTCAGCCGAAAATGGCGCCGCCCTCACCCGGCGGCCGTTTAACATTTCCGATCCGCCCGGCGCAGCCGTTCTGTGCCGGGCGGCTTTGCTTCTGTTGCAGGGTGTCACCCGTCGCGGCCAGGGACAGTGGCTTGCGGAAAAAGGGCAGGGCAGGGCGGCTCCTCAGCCCGGAATTCAGAACGCGGCACCGCAGAGCACAAACCGGCAGACAGCCGGAGGTGCCGGCGAATCTGGCCTGAACAGAGCGAAGAATGGGTTGCAACTCTCTGAAGCCGCAGGCACTATGAAAGAGGGGCTTTCGGTCTCTCGGAAGCCCGTTTGCGCGGTGTACCCGTCGGGCGGCATCGGGCGAGCCGTTCCGGCGTTTCCTCAGGAGTGACGAACGTGACAGACCCCTCTGAACAGCAGCGGCGTTACCGCGAATTCCTGGACCTGATGCCACTCACTCTGGCTCTGGCCGGCCTGCCGCCCAGCGAACCGGGTAAATACTTCACGGAAGAGCAGGTCGAGTCCCGGTTGTTCACCATGCGGTATGCCTGGCGGCATGCTCGCCAGCTGGCCCGCGAGTGCATTCAGAAGTAATCCGGCCGGGAACGCGAAATCCCGCCGGCTTTCTGAATTTTCGCCTGTCATTCGTGAAACCTCGCCAGGAGCGGCCGAGTATCTGTCTGCACAGACTCACCGCAGACGCTGCGGCGCACGTCGCACAGGCTGGTGCAGTGGCCGGCTGTCTGCGGTTGCCGCACTGGCACGCGGAGTGCCCGGGCTGAGCTGGAAGCACAATCCTCAGCGGGTTTCGCATGATCCTGTGCAATGGCTTCCCTCCCTGGTAGCGCCCCGAGAGGGCATGAGGGAATTGTGTGTCCGAGACCGAAGCCCAGCTGGTTGAACGATGCCTCAGCGGGGAGGAATCCGCCCTGGCAGAATTCGTTCAGCAGTACCAGGCTCTGGTTTTCGGGCTCTGTTTTCGAATGCTGCAGCACCGTCAGGATGCGGAAGACGTCGCACAGGAAATTTTCCTGCGCGCGTTCCGCGCCCTGAACCGCTGGGACCCCACGCGCCCCATCCGGCCGTGGCTGATGAAGATTGCCGCCAACCGCTGTCGCACCGCCCTGCAGGTTCGGGGCCGGAAAAAGACGGTGCCCCTGCCTCCGGAGCAGAGTGAGAACACGACTTCTGATCTGCAGTCGGCCGCCGACCTGGCTGAAGAACTGCAGCAGGCCCTGGCCACGTTGCGGGAGGATTATCGGCTCTGTTTCCTGCTGTACCATCACCAGGAACTGAGCGTGGCCGAAATCAGCGATGTCCTCGACTGTCCTGAAGGAACCATCAAGACCTGGCTGCACCGGGCGCGTCGGCTGCTGGCCGACCGTCTTTCGCGCCGTGGAGTAACGCCGGATGCCGAGCGAGCACTGCAGGGAATTTGACGATCGCAGCCGGGAGCTGACCAGTCTCGATCTGCTGCTGAACGATGCACGGCTGACCGACCACGCACGGACCTGTGCGGCCTGTTCCGCACGCCACACGGAAATGCTGCGACTGCAGTCGGCCATCACCGCCATGCGAAGCGCTCCGCCTGCCGTGGATCTGACAGCCACCGTGCTGCAGCAGTGGCGGAACGAACAGCGGACAGCCAGCCCCGCTGCCAGCACGTC
>JAGQPV010000200.1 GCA_020426545.1 Planctomycetaceae bacterium | reverse complement strand
CCGCCGCGGCGGCGGACGACGCACAATCAACGCCGCACAGGCCGAGCGACAGGCCGAACGCAAGGGCCAGCACAGAAGCATCGCAGCGGGAATGGGTCGGAAGCAGACTCATGCAGCAGCCGGTCAGACAGAAAGAGGACGGAGCGCGGCCGGAGGCAGCAGCAGGCACCCGCCACATCATATTAGGCCGGCAGGCACCACCCATCCAATTGTGCTGATCTTTGGCCGCTCCGCAAGAGGGCACGCCTTCAGCAGGCGTTCGAATGCAGGAATCCCGCGTTTCCGGTGCGGGAACTGCGGAGATTCAACCTGCCCGGTCCGACTCCGGTTCGACTGAGCCAACTCAGCGGCGAATGACCACTTCCGATTCCGTGCTCAGCAGCTGGAAGACCTCCGCCACATGCCGGTTGTGCATGCGAACGCAGCCCTGCGACATGGCCCGGCCGATGGATTCCGGTTCGATCGTACCATGAATGCCGTAGCTGTCACCGAGGTCGATCCAGTGTTCTCCCAGCGGGTTCGCGGGATCGTCGGCGTCGATCACGTTACCGTTCGGCCCGTAGTACGTGGGGTTTTCCAGCCGGTTCAGCACTTTGAAGGTACCAACCGGGGTGGAGTGATCTTTCCCGACACCAATCGGGTAGCGATGCACGTAGTAGCCGTGCGAGTGAATCGTCAGCGAGAATTCACTGAGGTCGACAGCGGCGGAAAACGGGCCCTTGATGACCTTCAGCCGTTGCCCGGCCTGAATTTTCCGTGGCTCTACCCGGTTGAGTTTCGCCAGGTATTCCCAGGGCACATGGTACTTCGCGGCAATCGAACTGAGCACATCGCCGGGCTGAACCTCATACGCCGGCATGTAATGCGGCTGCGGCGAAAAATAAATCCGTCGGGCCGTCACCGCCAGCCGCGAGGCCAGCTGTTCCCGGAGTTCCGGCTGCTTCCAGTAAATTCGCGAAAGCTCGCGATGAGCCAGCAGGTCCTGTCCTTCTTCGATCCAGCGATCGATGGAAACCAGGGTTTCCTGCAGTTCGGGCGGCATGTTGTTTCCCGCAGCGGCGGGACCAGGACTTCCGGTCGAACCGTTGCGATCGGTTCCTGCTGCGGTGCCGGCGACGGGAATCACTCCGCTGTAGCGCTCGGCCGTCACGGTGGCGGGCCGCAGGTCACCTTCGGTGTAGTCTCCCCCGTTTTCCCGTGGCAGCGGCCGTCCGCTGAAATCCACCTGGCGGATGGCCCCGGCATGGTCGGCCTGAATTGCACCGCGAATCTGATCGGTCTGCATCGGTATGGGCTGCGCAGCACCAGGCACGGCAGCGGCGGGCAGCGGAGCCGGGCGGGCATGTGTGGGGACGGGCATCCGCTCGGGGATGGCAGAGCGGCCCGGTTCTTCCCACTTGCTGACTTCGATGGTGCGAATTTCACCAGTGGGGCGCCGCAGGGGCTGATGATTACCAAACCGGCTGTCGGCAGTATCCGGTTCATACTGACCGCTGAGCACGACGGGATCGGTGGCGACGGGAGGTTCCTGCTGCGGCGGCAGATTCCCCGAATCCGGGAAGTCTTCCACCAGCTCTCCCCCGGGGGTTTCCACAATTTTCGCCGCGCCGGATTCATCCAGGTCAATTGGGAACCATTCGAACTGCCGCGCCAGCATCACGGCGAACAGCAGCAGCATGCCTCCCCAGAAGGCCCGCACAGCCCACGCGCGGCGATCTCCCTGCCTCTGCAGCGGACGGTAGGGCAGCGGTCGGTTGGTCATAGCGTCACCAGTCTGATGATTCAGATGAAAACGAATTACGCCAGCGAGGTGCGAATGCTTCGAAGGACTGTCTGGAAATCCTGTGCTCGGGCAAGAGCCTGGTCGGCCGGTTCCGCCTTGAGCAGTACGCTCCGGAACCCTGCACGAACTCAGTGCAGCCGCAGTGAAAACCGAAGTGGCCACCGGAATGACCGGGACGGGCCTGCGACAGACAGACGTGCGGCAGACGGCCAGCCGGGGACGTGCTCCCGTTCGCAGGGACTGCGGGTGAAACGTCATGCTGCCAGCGGGACGCTGGCAACCGGGCTCTGGACTGGAGACAGGACAGGCACTGCCTGAAAATCATGTGTCAGACAGCGGGAGCGGGTTATAGCAGACTGCCGCAAACAGGGCCACGGCAATCGTTGTTACCGCAAGACGTTGGAAGGGCAGCACTTGCGACATGTAACCCTGCCGGGCCAGAGTGTCGACCGGAGGCCGGAGACTCGTCAGCTGCAGCGGACCACCTGACCGCCCGGGACACGGCGGACCAGCCGTTTCATCTCCAGCACGGTGAGGGTCGTCAGTACGCGGGATGTTTCCAGCCCCGTCATCTGGACGACGCGGTCGATGGTGCAGGGTTCCGTGGTCACGGTCTCCAGTATGGTCCGCTCCTGATCGGTCAGCGACAGTTCCCGTGGCGTGTGGACTTCCCGGCCGGTGCGGTCTTTCGCGGGTTCGATCAGCGGGCCCAGTCCGTCGAGAATGTCTTCCACACCGCGAATCAATGTCACGCCATCGCGGATCAGGTCGTGACAGCCCTCGCAGGAAAGACTGTCGATCTGCCCGGGGACGGCGAACACTTCCCGTCCCTGCTCCATGGCATGCCGGGCAGTATGCAGGGCACCGCTCTTCCGGGAGGCATCCACAATCACCACGCCATGGCACAACCCGCTGATGATCCGGTTCCGCTGAGGAAACAGCCCCCGCACGGGCTTCTGCCCCAGCGGCGATTCTGTGACCATCGCTCCCGATTCGCAGATTCTCGCGGCCAGATCGGCGTTCTCCGGCGGATAGATACTTGCCAGACCGGTGGCACAGACGGCAATCGTCCGCCCTCCGGCTTCCAGTGTCCCCTCATGAGCCTGAGTATCGATGCCGCGGGCCAGTCCGCTGACAACCGTGATTCCCGCAGTTGCCAGCCCCCGGGCCAGCCGCCGCGCAATCCGCCGCCCGTACTGCGAACACTGCCGGGAACCCACCAGAGCCACGGCCAGCGCATCGGCGGTTTCCCAGGTTCCCCGGCGATACAGCACGGCGGGCGGATCGGGAATTTCACTCAACAGCCGGGAGTAATCCGGATCTCCCGCCAGAACCAGCGAAACATTCTGCTCGCGGCAGTTCAGCCGCTCGATGCGGGCCAGTTCGGCGAACCGGGGATCGGTGATCGAATCCGCCAGCTGCGCACCAATGCCGGGCAGTGCCATCAGGCTGGCGCGATCGGCCTGGAAGACGGCATCCGCTGAACCGAACCGGCCCAGCAGCAGCCCGCGAATTCGCGGCCCCACGCCGGGAATCAGGTGCATTCGCAGGGCCGAAAGCTCCGCCTCCACGCGGGAGGCCTCATCGGGACGGCTCTGCTCACCGGGAAGTTCAGGACCAGGGCTGCCGCTGGAAGAACCGGGAGCGGGGCCACCCGAATCTGTGAAATTGCCGCTCACGGCCTGTCTCTCCGCTCAGGAATTCCGGGAGTGTCCTGCTGTCGCCCTGTCTCCGGCCAGCCTCTGCTCAGCCGATCGCCCGGGCCATGTCTTCCAGCACGGCACGCACATCCTCTTCATTCACATCGCTGACCAGTTCCACATGCCCGGCGCGGTCGGGCAGAACGAACCGCAGTTTTCCACCAAGAGTTTTCTTGTCCAGCTTCATGCGGGCAATAATGTCATCGGTCGGAAAGCGGGTCTGTTCGGTCAGGGCCACGGGCAGGCCGGCCCGCTGCAGCAGCACCACCTGCCGCTTGGTCAGGCTCTGTTCGATCCGCCCCAGACGTTCGGCCAGCCGGCTGGCACAAATCATCCCCAGGGAGACCGCCTCTCCGTGCAGCAGTACGCCATAACCCGCCAGGGCTTCAAAGGCGTGGGCGAACGTATGCCCGTAATTCAGCACCGCCCGCAGGCCCGTCCGCTCGAATTCATCCTGTTCGACCACGTCGGCCTTCAGGCGGCAGCAGCGGGCAATAATACGGCGGAGCGCTTCCGGCTCGCGGGCCATAATGGCGTCGGCCTGGTCTTCCAGATACGAGAAGAAGCCGGCATCCAGAATCATGCCGTATTTAATGACTTCGGCCATGCCGGCGGAGAACTCGCGGGCGGGCAGCGTCTGCAGGGTGACGGTATCGATCAGTACGCCCAGAGGCTGGTGGAAGGCGCCAATCAGGTTCTTGCCGGCAGGGTGATTGATGCCCACTTTGCCACCAACCGAGCTGTCCACATGCGCCAGTAACGTGGTGGGCACCTGCAGAAAGGGAACTCCCCGCACCCACGAGGCGGCTGCGAAGCCCGCCAGATCGCCGATCACTCCACCGCCCACCGCGATCACCAGCGTCTGGCGGTCGGCCTGCAGTTCCACCAGTCGGTCGTACAGGGTGGAAACGGCTTCCAGCGATTTCGATGTCTCACCGGGAGGCAGCACGGCGGTTTCGATCGACCAGCCAGCCGCCTCCAGACTCTGCTGTACCGGGGCAGCATGCAGCCCGGCCACGTTCGAGTCGGTCACAATCAGGGCCCGGTGGGACGATGTCTTTGTCGGCAGTCGCTCCAGCCAGGGTTCAACCAGCCGGGCGAAATCAGCAAGTCCCCCCGTGACGATCTGAATCTCGTAGCTGCGGTCGCCAAGGTAGACCTGAACAGTCAGCGGATCGACGTCTGTCTCTGACACGGGCGGGGCACTTTCAGGCGAATGATCAGCAGAGGGAAACCTGCAGCAGGCTGGGTGAGACCGGCCCGCTGCCCTCCTGGCTTCCGGCAGGCAGTGACTGCGCCGGGCCGACCGGTGAACGGGAAGACTTTCCCTGCGGCCAGCCAGCTGTCCTCTTCCCGCGGAAGCCGCACATTATGGCGCCTGCCGCCACAGAAACCCAGTGCATCCCCCGCAATATGCCCCGGGCCCGGTTCAGGCAGTCCCCCATTCAGGCACAGGCCCGGGAGACGGATGCTGTCAGAGCGGCGCGAGCTTCGTGCATCAGCCGGTAGGCCCGTTTCCGGGTGATCTGCAGCTGCTCGCAGATCTGGCTGAAGCTCCGGCCCTCCAGTCGCAGGCGAACGACCTGAGCAGCCCGTCCACCCAGACGGCCAATGCAGTCCCGCAGAATTTCCATCGACTCGGCCTGTTCCAGGCGATCCTCCACAGCCTCGCTGCCGGGAGAAACCACGGTCTCCGCGAATTCTCCCATCGGGCGGGCACTTCGCCGCCGGCTGCAGTCAATCACATGATTGCGGGCAATATGATACAGCCAGACCTGAAACCGCCCGCCCCGAAAACCGGTTTCCGCCCGGCTCCACACCCGCTGCCACACCACCTGATGCGCGTCTTCCAGGTCGTTCCGGTGCACACGGGCCGCCAGCACGGACAACAGCCACGGACTGTGACGCTGATACAGTTCCGCAAAGGCGTCCCGGGCCGTGCCGGCGGCGGCACTGTTTTCGTTCTGCTGTGCCACGAGGCGAGCCAGGTCTTCGTCGGTCTGCTGCTGCAGTGGGGCGATGGTCTGCATTCTTCCGCTCCAGAATCTTCCAGGTTCTGCGGCCTGCCACTCAGCAGGCCGACTGGTTGGTGCTCTGTCTGCACAGGCGAAACCAGCGGCTGGCTGTTACCGTTTTTCTGGCGGAAAACTGAAAACGCGACCGTCCCGGCGGCTGCCGGGCAAAGGAGCAGACCCGAAAACTAAACAACAGCACACTGACCGACAGCAGTGCGTTGCCGGAGCCGGAAACGGGCACTATCCTGCCGGAGCAGTCAGCATTCGGAAACACCACGACAGGAGGCCTGGCCCGCTGTCTCCCCCGAACGGGCAACAAAAGAACCGGCGGGCAGCCTCTCCAGACCGGTCTTCACCTGAGCCGCAGGAAATCATCATGGGCATTCTCGACCGTTTCTCGCTCAAAGACCGAATTGCGCTCATTACAGCCGGAGCAGGGCCGCTGTTCGGCAGCAGCCTGACGGAAGCGCTCGCCGAAGCCGGTGCCACGGTGATTACGGCTTCCCGCAACCTGGAAGCCAATCTCGAATACGCGGAGAAGCTGCGGAGCCAGGGCTTCGACGCGCACGGCATGCAGCTGGATATCGGTGATCCGGAATCGATCGACCGGCTGCACGACGAGCTGATCGAGCGGTTCGGCCGGCTCGATATTCTGGTGAACAGCGCTCTGGCGCGGGATGGCCACGCGGGCGGCGGATTCGAGGAACAGACTCCCGAACAGTGGGAAAAGGCGGCCAGCGGCGACTTTGCGGGCCTGTTTCATATCTGCCGGGCCTTTCTGCCCGATATGCGGAAACAGGGCCGCGGTTCCATTATCAATATCTCCAGTATTTACGGTGTGGTGTCCAACGACCCCAGCCTGTACACCGGCACGACGATGAAGCAGCCACCCACCTATAATTTCGTCAAGGCGGGAATGATCAATTTCACCCGTCACCTGGCCTGTTACTATGGCCGCGACGGAGTGCGGGCGAACTGCATCAGCCCCGGCGGTTACTTCAATGGGCAGCCGGAAGCCTTCGTCGAACGGTACTGCGAACGGGTGCCCGTGGGCCGCATGCTGGAGAATGAAGACATTCAGGGGGCAGTGGTGTTCCTCGCTTCCGATGCGTCCTCCTACGTGACAGGCGAAAATCTGATGGTCGATGGCGGGTGGACCTGCCACTGACCAGCCGCCGGCACGACCCGGTGCAGGATAAACACCCAATTCACCGGTCGACCGACGAGGAAATGCACCTACATCAGGCGGTTTCTGCTGCAGGATCCCGGGCCTCCCGGGCCGGATCAGAAAGGGCGGACAGTCGCCGATTTCGCCCCCGCCACAGCTTCGACAGTCCGTGTTTCAGAGCCGGATTCCCCGGCTTCCGCCCGACTTCCCGCAGGGCTGCGATCTCCCTGCCACTGCCGGCACGGGGCGGTTCCCCATCCGGGAGCGGCAGTTGGTACGACCACCGGAACTCGTTACACTCGGAAGAGGTTGACTGTAAAATCTGAAACTGGCCTGCTGTCATGGCCAGTTGTGGTGGCCGATGAACGGGCGACAGGTCGCGCAGTGCCCGGAACGGGTCACCCGCGCCGCGATTCGGCCAGATGTGTGAGGAGAATCTGTCGTCAGTCTGCAGGGGAAAACAATGAAGGAATCTGGTCCGCTCAGGATGAGTGAGATATATCAGCCCGGTCGATTCGGGCTGTCGATAGAGATTTTCCCTCCGAAGACGCCGCGCGGCGATGAATCGCTGCACGAGACACTTCGGCGGCTTGCTCCGTTTCGGCCGGCCTTTATTTCCTGCACCTACGGGGCCGGCGGGACGACCCAGGGCCGCACGCTGGACTGGTGTGAAACCATCCAGCAGGATCTGTCGATTCCGGCCACCTCGCACCTCACGTGCGTCGGCGCAAACCGCGAGGAACTGCTGCAGTGGCTGGAACAGGCCACGGCCCGTGGTGTCTCCAGCATCATGGCCCTGCGGGGCGATCCGCCTACCGGAGAAACCGAGTTTAAACCTGCCGAGGGCGGCCTGAAGTACGCCAGTGAGCTGGTCAGCCTGATTCGCGAAGTCTACCCCGAGCTGAGTATCGGCGTGGCCGGCTACCCGGAAAAGCACCAGGAATGTGCCGATGCCGAAACCGACCTCGCCAACCTCAAGCGGAAGGTGGAATGCGGGGCCGATGCGGTCTTCACGCAGCTGTTCTACAGCAACGACTGTTTTCTCCGCTTTCGCGACCGTTACCAGGCAGCCGGCATTACCGCCCCGCTGATTCCCGGCATCATGCCGATTACGGAGTTCGCCCGCATCAAACGCATTACCGGAATGTGTGGTGCCAGCTTCCCCAGGGAACTGGCCAGCCGGCTGGAAGATGTGCAGGATGACCTCGAGGCCCAGTTTGAAATCGGCGTGGCTCATGCCATCGCCCAGTGCCGCGAACTGATGGACGCTGGGGTGCCGGGCCTGCACCTGTATGTGCTGAACCGCCCGGAAGCCTGCGAGAAAATTCTGGATGCGCTGGGACTGACGGAATCGGTGGCGACCGAATAACCACCGCCGAGACCCGCAGGTCCCCCGGTTCAGGAGCCATCCGGGGACAGGATTCAGGCTGGGGCCCGAGCCACACCCGTTCGGCCGGCTCCCGCAGCACAAAAAACGTTGCCCCGCCCGGCAGCCGGACTGCCCCGCTGATCCATGACAGTCCGGCGGGCATGCCACCGCCCGGTGTTCGGGCCAGGCGGTGAAGCGGGAATACGGAAGCACTGACCCTGCCTGCAACGGGCGGGTGGCCACCGGGGGCACCCGGGAAGGAATCGGGCAGAGCCCCCCGGCAGCAGTGGCTGCCGCCAGCGGCCAGCGAAATCAATCGAACGCAGTTCGCCAGCACAGCAGGCATCGGGCGCGGAGCACCCGCCCGCGATTTGCCCCCTCCAGCCTGCAGTACGCGGCCTCAATCTGCGATACTGAAAAGCACTATTGCCCGCCCCGGGCATTCATGCCGGGCGGCCGCCAGGAGAGCACCGCGCGAACCCGCATCGGGTCCCGTGCATCTGTGACTGGCCGGCCTCCCTCTGAAAGAAGATGAGACGCAGCACCATGAGCGCGACACTCGAAAGCGGAACACGGGACACTCTCAGTCAGCTGTGTCAGGATCGGATCCTGGTCATCGACGGCGCGATGGGAGCCCTCATCTTTGAGAACCGGCCCGACGAAGCCGGTTACCGGGGAGAGCAGTTCAAAAACCATCCCATCGATCTGCGGAACTGCAACGATCTGCTGGTCCTCACGCAGCCGAAACTGATCGAAGACATTCACCGGCAGTATCTCGAGGCCGGAGCCGACATCATCGAGACGAACACCTTCAATGCGAATCCGGTTTCGCTGAAGGAGTTCCAGGTTCAGGAACACACCCGCGAAATCAACCGCCGGGCCGCCGCACTGGCCCGTTCGGTCGCCGAGTCATTCACGAAGAAGAACCCCGACCGCCCCCGCTTTGTGGCCGGCAGCATCGGCCCGTCCAACGTCATGCTGTCGATGTCGCAGAATGCCGACGACCCGGCCCACCGCACGCATTCCTTCGAGCAGA
>JAGQPV010000001.1 GCA_020426545.1 Planctomycetaceae bacterium | reverse complement strand
CAGCAGGAGGTTTCCCGCCGGGGATTTCTCGGGTCCGCCGCTCTGGCTGCTGGCACGTTGACTGCTGGTGGCTGGTCACTTGGTCCGCTGCTGGCCGATTCCATTGCGGGGAAGCAGTCGGGGCTGGCCCTGGCACCGTTCCAGTTCGATGTGACTCCGCCGAAGGGGCATTCGTGCTGCGGCGGGTGGATCAAACCGGTGGAAGCGGTGACCGACCCGCTGGAAGCGGTGGGTTTTGTCCTGCTGGGCGCGGGTAAGCCGATTGTGCTGTGCGCGGTCGACTGGACGGGCCTGCTGAACGAAGCACACCTGAACTGGCGGAAGGCTCTGGCCGAAGCCGCCGGCACCACGCCGGAGCGGGTGGCTGTGCAGTGCGTGCACCAGCACAACGCGCCGTTTGCCTGTCTCGAAGCCGAGCGAATCGTGCTGCAGCAGGGCGACCTGCCCCACATTGTGGAGCTGGACTTCTACAACCGGTGCCTTGATAAAGGGCGGAAGGCGATTGAACAGGCCCTGAAGCAGGCCCGCCCCGTGTCGCACATTGCGGCCAGCCAGGGCAGGGTGGAGAAGGTCGCTTCGAATCGCCGCGTCATGCGGAACAGCGAAGGCCGGATTCTGAAAATGCGGGGCAGCAGCTGCCGCGATCCGGAACTGATCGCCCTGCCTGAAGGCACCATCGACCCGTGGATGAAGACGGTGGCCTTCTACGAGGGCCGCGAGAAGGTGGCCGCGCTGCATTACTATGCGACGCACCCGATGAGCTACTACGCCGATGGCCTGGTCACCAGCGATTTCGCCGGGCTGGCCCGCAGGCAGCGGCAGCAGGATGAGCCCGGCTGCCGGCACATTTACTTTACGGGCTGTGCCGGAAATATTTCCGCCGGCAAATACAACGATGGCTCCCACGAGCGGAGGCCGATTCTGACTCGCCGCGTGTATGAAGGCATTGTGAAATCGGAACAGAAGCTCGACCCCGTTCCCATTTCTTCGGCCCGCTGGAAAACGGTTGATCTGCTGCCGCCGGCCCGCGCTGCAATGACGGCGGAGGCTCTGGAAGCCGCCATCAGTAATTCAAAGAACCCGGTGGTCGCCCGGAACCGGCCCTCGTACCGTCTGTCCTGGCTGCGGCGGCTGGAGCAGAAGCAGCCGATTGTGCTCAGTTCTCTGGAGGTGGGCGATATCAGCCTGCTGCACCTGCCGGCCGAGTCCTTCGTGCAGTACCAGCTGCGAGCACAGCAGATTGGCGGCGAGCGGTTTGTGGCGACTGCCGCGTATGGGGACGGCGGGCCGTGGTACATTCCCGTGAAGGAAGAGTACCCGGCTGGCGGGTACGAAGTTTCCGTGGCATTCTGCGAGCCGGAAGTGGACGACCTGATGACGGCCGGCATTCGCCAGCTGCTGGCCACCACCTGACGGACAACTCCGCCCGCTCTGTTCCGGTGAGGCCCGCTGCGAGTGCATGGCCTCGTTCCATGCTGTTCATTCCACTGCTGCTTTCCCGCGGAATGGGCCCGGTTGCTGCTGGTTCCGCCCGGGCATCATGAAAGAACGACTTCATGCTGAAACTGCCTGCTGCTGACTGTGCCGATGACCGTTCTGTTTTCCGGCGACACCATCATTCCGAAATGGTATCCCTGCTGCTGTCTGGCCTGGTGCTGCTGGCCGCTGAGTGCCTGCCCGCCGCCGAAGCTGACGCGAAATCGCTGTTTCAGGCGGTGCAGCGTGATCTGGAATCGGGTGAAAAGCCTGTCAAAGTGGCCTGTTTCGGCGACAGCATTACCGGGGTGTATTACCACAGTGGCAGCCAGCGGGCGTGGTGCGACATGCTGGGCCTCGCTCTGGAGCAGGCCTTTCCGCAGGCAGACGTGGAAATGGTGAATGCCGGGATCAGCGGGCATACGACGGTGAATGCTCTCGGCCGGATTGAAAAGGATGTGATTGCCAGGAAACCCCGGCTGACGGTGGTGATGTTCGGCATGAACGACGTGACGCGCGTGCCCATTGCGCAGTACGAGGCCAACCTGCGGAAGATCTGCAGCGACTGTCTGGCGGCCGGTTCCGCCGTTGTGCTGTGTACGCCGAATAACGTGTACGACAACGGTGCTCGCCCGAATGGCAAACTGGATCAGTTCTCGGATGTTGTTCGCCGCGTGGCGAAAGAAACCAATGTGCCTCTGGTGGATTTTTTCCGGCTGTGGACCGATTACCGCAAAGCGGACGAACTGGCATGGATTCAGCTGATGAGCGATTCCATCCATCCCAATATGAATGGCCACCGGCTGTTCGCCGAGCAGATTGTGCAGGAAGCCTTCGGACTCAAAGTTTCATTGAACGATGTGCCGCCGCCCGCCGATGGACTGCAGAAGACACTGGCGCAGCTGCGGGCCGGCAAACCGGTCAGCATGATCGCCATGCCGCCCTGGGGTGGCCTGGTGGCTCGGCGGCTTCGGCATCATTTTCCTCAGGCGGAGATCAGCGAAACCGTGTGGGAAGTGGAAGGCCGAACTGCCGCTGACATTGCAAAAATTTCAACCACGGTCCGCTCGCGGAAGCCCACGCTGGTGGTTGTCGGACTGCCGCAGCCCGCTGGACTCGAAGATCCCGCCGGGCTGCACCGGTTCTGGGAAGGACTGCTCAATCTGTCGTTCTCGTTCGGCAGCCGCCCGTGGGATGTGGTGCCGGTGCAGCCGCCCGTTGCGTCCACAGACCCTGCAGTGCAGGAAAGCCGGCAGCAGCTGATGCGGGTGTTTCTGCTGGGTAAGGATGTGGAATACATCGAAGTGCAGGAGGCAGCCTCCGCGGAATCCCAGCGGAACGCGTGGGTCGACCGGCAGGTTGAGCGGGCGGTCGAGTCCGACTGAAACCCCGCCCGACCGGTGCAATTGCCGATTCCGGCACGGGAAGTGCATTCCCGGAAGACGGGCCCGTGGCGGCAGCGGGTGCATGTGGTGAACAGACTCGTGGAAATGAAGGCTCTGATCCAGAGCGGGACCGACGTGTCAATCTGCAGAGAACGCATAAGCATGCAGAGATTGGAGAGTTGACACGTCTGCAGGCGCTCAGTCTAATGAATCCGGTTCTGCGCGACGGTGCAGACCCGTGAAATACTGACCGAAGAGTAACATCGGCTGCGTTTCCAGGTTCCAGCACGCCGCTGGACGGGGGTGGGAATGGCAGCCACACCGTCGGCATCGACTTTACTTACCAGAGAGGTGACTCAATGCGGAACAGTTGGAAAATTCGTTCAGCCGTCGTGTTCGGCCTGGCCATCACCGGCTTCATGCTGGTTGATGGAGATCAGACAGCACAGGCTCGTCCTCAGTACATGAAGGCCTTCGTGACCTCGTACGAAGGACTGGAAGAGGAAGCGAAGAAGGTCAAATGTGGCCTGTGCCACGGCAAGAAGAAGAGCGAGCGGAACAAGTACGGCATGGCCGTCGGCAAGGCTCTGGAGAAGAAGAACGAGAAGGACGCCGAGAAGCTGGCCGAAGCGCTGAAGGCCGCCGAAAAGGCTGACAGCAGCACCGAAGGCAAGACCTTCGGCGACCTGATCGCCGATGGCAAGCTCCCCGAGTGAGCCTGATATCCGGCTTCGCTCCGGTGCGGGCAGTCTGTTCGTGCTGCGAAGTCTGAAATAGAGATCTGCCAGGGCTGCTTCGCTGTTGCGGGGCGGTCCTGGTTTTTTTACGCAGCATGAGCACCGCCGGAAGTCGGTGCCTCCGGCCCGGGCTGTTCTGCCCCGGGTTGCACTGTCTGAAGCTGTTCTGTCTGACGCTGTTCTGTTCCGGTCCAGCCATTCGCTTCGGGCCCTTGCTGGCCTTTCCGATCTGATCCGGGCAGCAGCCACTGCCACACTGCCCCGGCTGTCCTCCCGGCCACTTTCCGCTTTCTGGACTTTTCCGTATGTCTCCGTGCCCCGTGATGACTGATCCGCTGCCGCAATCGTTCGTTGATCTGCTGGGCGATCAGGTGGAACTGCACCCGTGGACGACCGACCCGGAATCGGACACGCTCCGCAGGTGCCGTGGAATCATCTGCTATTCGCACCCTGCGGTGGACGGGCCGCTGCTGGACGCCATGCCCGAACTGCGGGTGGTCAGTAATCATGGAGTCGGTGTCGATCACATCGATGTGGCGGCTGCCGTCAGTCGCGGGATTCCCGTGGGGAATACGCCCGGCTGTCTCGATGCCTCCACCGCCGATATGACGCTGGCCCTGCTGCTGGCCGCGGCCCGGAATGTGCGCATCGGCGACCGTTACGCGCGCAGTCCCGAATTCGTGCATTACGATCCGTCCATTCTGATCGGCCATGAAGTCACCGGGAGCACCCTGGGCATTGTGGGACTGGGGCGAATTGGCCGGGAGGTGGCCCGCCGGGCAGCCGCGTTCAACATGCGGCTGCTGTACCACAACCGGCGTCCCGATCCGGAAGCCGAAGCCGCGCTCGGCGTGGAATACTGCTCGCTGGAGGAATTGCTCCGGCAGAGCGATTTTGTCTCGCTCAACTGTCCGCTGACCGAGGAAACGACCGGACTGATTTCCGGCCCGCAGCTGAAGCTGATGCGGTCTTCCGCCCTGCTGATCAACATGGCCCGTGGCCCGGTGGTCGATCATGCGGCTCTGGTTGAAGCACTGACCAGCGGTACGATTGCCGGGGCGGCTCTCGACGTGACCGATCCCGAACCACTTCCCCGCGACCACCCGCTGCTTTCGCTGGAGAATGTGCTCATCACGCCGCACCTGGGCAGTGCGTCGGACCGTACCCGACGACGGATGATGGAAATGACTGCGGAGAATCTGCAGGCTGGGTTGAGCGGGCGGGCGTTGCCGTGGCAGGTGATGACAAACTGAGTCTCCGGGCGGCTCGGGCAGCAGAATCTGCCGGTTGCTGGTCGATGACCAGTAGCAGCCTGTGGAAAATTCCCTGTCTCAGCACCACTTCTCTCAGGTCAGGCGACAGCGGAGATTCCGGAAGCACGAGTCCGCAGGGAACTGTGCGGATTGCGACAACCGCAGCCAAGAGACATTCGGGAGCCGGTTTATGGTCCGATTCATTCGAGCATTCTGTCCCGCTGTCTGCTGCAATAAGTTGCGAAATCCTGTTCTGCCACTGCTGTTCCTGGCCATTTCCGCCACGGCCGGGCCGGCCGTGGCCGGTGTGATTTATGTCGATAACCGGGCCGGGAATGATGGCCGCACGGGGACAGCCCCCGTAGTGACCAGCAGCGAGGACGGGCCTGTCAGGACGATTCGCAAAGCGCTCCGACTGGCCGATACGGGCGATACGATCATCATTGCCAACCATGGCGAACCGTATCACGAGGCTCTGACTCTCAGCGGTGCCCGCCACAGCGGACTGCCGGACCTGCCCTTTACCATTATCGGTAATGGGGCAGTGCTCGATGGTTCTCTGCCGGTGCCCTATGACGCGTGGCGGCGCGGCGCCGAGAACGTGTGGTCCTTCAAGCCGTGGCGCAAGGGGTTCTACCAGCTGATACGCGATGGTGCGCCGGTGCCGGAGGTGAAGGTGGAGACCGGGGCGGTGCTGCTGCCGGAGATTCCGGCCGGGCACTGGGCGGCCTGGCGTGGCCAAATCTGGTTTCGTCCGCACGCGGGCTTCGTGCCATCCAGCTACAGGTTGAGCTTCGCCGTCGAACAGACGGGAATCAGTATGTACGCTGTGCGGAATGTGCGGATCTCCGGTCTGGAAATCCGCTACTTCCGGCAGGATGGCGTGAATGCACACGATCTGTGTGATTCCGTGCTGCTGCACTCGGTGAAATTGACCGGTAACGGGCGGAGCGGCGTGACCACAGCCGGGACTTCCAGCCTCAGCATCATGAGCAGCGAGCTTTCGGCCAACCGGCTGCACTCCCTGCTGATTACGGAAAACAGTATCGGCGTCGTGCTCGATTCCCGTCTCAGTCAGCCGCCAGATCTGCAGAACATGCCCGGTCAGCAGCCCGTACCGGGCGAAAGTCTCGATCGTTCCGCGGACCCTTTCGCCAATCCCTGAGCAGCCTTCAGTTCAGGGTGGGTGGCAACGTGGTGACGGCGAAGAACCGCTGGGCTTCCTTCAGCCGGGCCATCGCCACCTGCAGCAGTCGCACGCAACCGGTTTCGCGAAAGCGATCGGCGGCGTGTTTCAGACAGCGGGCGGCCGAATGCCACCGCTGCATCCGATGGCAGGTTTCCGCCAGATTGAGCAGATCACGGCCAGCGGCTTCAGCATCCTGCAGCGTGCAGTGCAGTCGGAACGCGCGGCCCAGCAACGTGAGCGCGTTGTCGAGCTTCTGCTGCTGCAGAGCCACCAGCCCGAGAACTCCCCAGGCAGCCGCTTCGCCGGGCTGATCGTGACTGGACTGGCCCAGCTGCAGAGCGCGGGTTGCCAGTGATTCCGCCAGCGACAGCCTGCCCGCGGCAATGGCATCGCCCGCCAGATTAATCAGGTCGGTAGCGAGTTCGCCCGGCTCTGAGGTGCCCTCCCCCGCGCTGCTCTCCCGCTGCATTTCTGCCGCGAGGGAACGCTGCTGCCAGCCGGCGGCTTCAGCAAACCGGCCACATTCCCGCAGGACGCAGGCCAGGTTTCCCGCCGCCACGGCCATCAGCTGGCCGTCCTGTTCACGCCGGGCGCGATCGACCAGAGCCTTCAGTAGAGACTCGGCCGCCTGGGGACAGTCCGACTGGCTCAGAAACCTGCTGAATGCCAGCTGGCTGCGAGGTGAGGGATCGAGTTCGATTGCGGCGTGGTAATCCACAGCGGCATCAGCGAGCCGGCCCGCGGCCTGATGGAACTCCGCCCGCTCCAGCTGCATGACTGCCGCCGGCGAGATCTGCTCTGTCGTGTTCTTCCCGGTCATTCTGGCCCCGTTGCGTTGCAGAGTCTGTTCAAGGACTCCATTTCGCAGCGGAACGCCTGGGGCAGCCCGCCGGCAGACTGTTCAGTCGTGCGGGCAGCTGTGCATGATGCGTCATGCCGTTGAGGCGGCACGCGGAGAGACAGTTGAGATGATGTCAGAATACGCAGTTTGCGATGGCTGTGTCAATACCGCGGTTTGTCCCGCTGGTGCCGATTTTGCGGGATTTCGTGCAGAATTCCGTCGGTTCTGCAAGACCGATGTCCCCCGCATTCCGGGTTCAGCAGGAGTGCCCAAGGGCTGGTCGAATCCATCTTATGCCACAGCAGTGATTTACGTCGTTCAAAAAACCTGGGGAAAACCGATCTTGACGGATGAGGGGGGCGACGCTAGAAAAATGCTGTGAACATGGAATCCGAGCATGGATGCTCAGACCATGGGCGCCACGGAAGGGTCTTCGCAGGGATTGCGGAGAGCCGTTCTCCTTCAAATGCTGTCCGAATCCTGTCCGCACCGTTGTTTGTTCAGTGGTGTGGTTTGCAGTGCAGCCAGCTGGCTGCTGTCGGTAACGAGCAGAAGTTCGAACTGAAGGCAGGAGTACCCGGTTACTGGGAAGTTGCACTCTTTTTGTGGAGTGTGAACCATCAGCAGTCCGCAGGGCTTCCGCATCATTTCCATTCTGCCGCCTGCCGTCAACTGAGCAGGCTCTGCGGACAGGCACGGATGCCCTGTGCATGGAATCGACCTGAGAGTCAGGCCGTCGCTGCGCAGGATCCCAGGGTGGGGATTTCGGTTCCTGGCGATGGTTCGCCAGTGGAACCGACTGAAGGGGAAAGGAAACCCGGTATGCTTGTCCTGTCTCGTCGGCCTGATCAGAAGATCGTATTTCCCAACATCGGAATTACGATCGAAGTGCTTCGCGTCCGCGGCAACATCGTCAAACTTGGTGTCGATGCGCCTCCTGAAATCAAGGTGCTGCGGGACGAAGTCGCGTCCCGGCTGCCCGCGGAGAATACCACCACCAGTGCAAGTTCCGCGAAGTCGCCCGTGACTGCTGCTTCGCCGAGCGCTGCTGCAGCCTCGTCCGAGCAGGAGGCACGGAACCGGGAGTTCCGCCACAGCCTGGCCAACCGGCTGAATGGTGCCACGTTGGCGCTGCATCTGCTGAAGAAGCAGCTGTCAATGGGCAGTATCACCGATGTGGAATCCACATTTGAACGTCTGCTGAGCCAGCTGCAGTCGGTGGAATCTCAGCTGCACGCGCCCTCTTCAGGTGGCGGGATGCGGGCTCTGGTCGTCGAGGACGATTCCAACGAGCGCGAGCTGCTGGCCGGATTTCTGCGGATGAGCGGCTTTGAAGTGGTGACCGCGCAGGACGGGTGTGCTGCACTCGATCTGCTGCGTGCGACCGACCGTCCGGATGTGGTCCTGCTGGATATGCGGATGCCCCGCTGCAGCGGACCGGAAACTCTGCAGCAGATCCGCCGTGATCCCGCGCTGGAAGGGTTGAAGGTCTTTGCCATCAGCGGCAGCAAACCGGAGGAATACGACATCCAGACCGGGCCGCAGGGTATCGACCGCTGGTTTGCCAAGCCGCTTGATCCGGAATCGCTGGTGCGTGAGATGGCCCGCGAGCTGAAGGTGACCTCCAGCTCTGTGTGATGCAGAATCTGTCTGGTTCGTTCCTTCACCCGCTGAATACCGGCTGCCAGTCCGCGCAGGCCGGCCCGGCTGTATGGTTTCAGGATGATCCCGCGAGCTGCACTGTCAGCCCGCGTGATTCTCCGGCCGTGCAGCTGCCTCAGGTAGAACCGATCAGAAGACTGCCCGGTGGCTGGAACTGACGGGCTGCGCATTGGCCCGGGAACTGCTTCTTCAGGGCATCTTGTGGATCAGTCGAAGGCGATCAGGGGAAATCCCCCTGACCGGGCTGCTCCGTGCCACGGGGGCTGTCGCGGGGCGGTTCAGCGATTTCCGGATCATGTCTGCAAAGGCAGCCCGTTGAATGTCACGTTACTGTTTCTGTTACTTCATTGCTGGCGACCCGGCCGGTTACGCCCGGGAAATCGATGTGATTCGACAGGTCTGCAACACGGATTACCACGAGCAGTATGAACTGCATGTGATCGACGTTCTGAGAAATCCGGATGCTGTCCGCAGGGAAAACCTGCTGGCAACACCGGTCCTGGTGCAGCAGGCTCCCGGCCCGCAGCGACGAATCGTGGGAAACCTGCGGAATGAACAGCAGGTGCGCGAAGGTCTGCTGCTGGCCAGTTACGAACTGGATGAGAGCTTACATCAGGGTGTGTCATGAGCAGCCGTCGGTCCGAACGCAGAGACATGAAACAAATCGACGAATTGCGTCGCCAGCTGGAAGCCAGCCGCAGCTACTTCCATTCCGTTGTGACCAGCAGTGCCGATGGCGTGGTGATTCTCACGGGAACCGGCACGATTGCCTTTCTGAATGCGGCCGCCGGGAAACTGCTGGGCCGGGATGCGGATGCGCTGCTGGGCGAGCCGTTCGGTCTGCCGGTAGCGCCCGGCGAACAGGCGGAAATTCATCTGGTGCAGAAGGACGGCACCACCCGCTGCGTGGAAATGAGAACCGTGGAGACCCGCTGGCAGGACCGACCGGCGTTTCTTGCCACGTTGAGAGACATCACCGGTTACAAGCTGGCGGCAGAAAAAGCACGGAACGAAGTGAGCCAGCGGGATGAATTCCTGGCAGTCCTGTCGCACGAGCTGCGGAATCCGCTGGCTGCCATCAGCAACGCGGTGGGCCTGCTGAACAGCACTGGCCCCGTGGATTCCGTCCGTGCTGCTGCGCAGGGAGTCATTGACCGGCAGTGCCGTCAACTCTCGCGGCTGCTGGACGACCTGCTGGATCTGTCCCGGATTTCGCAGGGAAAGATCCGCCTGAAAATTGAGACGGCCAACCTGGCCGATCTGGTGCGGGCCGGAGTGGAAACCGTACAGCCGCAGCTGACCAGCCGGCAGCATGAGCTGATCTGCAGTCTGCCGGAGCAGCCCGTGCTGGTGGAAGTGGATCCCACCCGCATCACGCAGGTTCTGTCCAACATTCTCGCGAATGCTGTCAGGTACACACCCGTTGGCGGGCGGATCCAGATCGCTCTGTCGGTGGAAGACGACTGCGCGATGGTGCGAGTGAGGGATAATGGTCCCGGCATTCCCAGGGAACTGCGGGCTTCGATCTTTGAACCCTTCGTGCAGGCGGGGGCCAATACCGGTTCGACAGAAGAAGGACTGGGAATCGGACTGTCGCTCGTGAGAACGCTGGTCGGGCTGCACCATGGTTCGGTGACGGCCGGCGCAGCCGAGCCGGGGCCAGGCAGCGAGTTCCTGGTTCAGCTGCCACTGGCTTCCCGGCAGGCAGAGACTGTGGAAACAGTCGTGCCGGAGGAAGAGGCGGAGTCAGACGGTCTGCGGGTGCTGCTGGTGGAGGACCAGAAAGATATTCGCGAAACGCTGGCCCTGCTGCTGGAACTGGAAGGTCACCAGGTGCTGGCCTGCGGTGACGGGTGCGAAGCCGTCGAGGTGGCCGGCACGCATGTATGTGATGTCGCTCTGATTGATATCGGCCTGCCCGGCCTGAACGGGTACGAAGTGGCCGAACGGATTCGCCGTATGCCGGACGGAAGTCAGATCAGCCTGATCGCGCTGACGGGCTATGGTCAGCCGGAAGATGTGCAGCGGGCCATGCAGGCGGGCTTCGACAGGCATCTGATCAAGCCGGTGAATTATCAGAGCCTGAAGCGGCTGCTGGCGGATTCCCGCAGTCTTCCGAGAGACCCGGCTGCCGGCGAACCAGCTGCCGGAGAACATTCTGCCGGGGAGGCAACCCGTACGGTCTCAGCCGGAACCGCTCCCGCTGTATGCCATCGCTGAAGCAGCTGGCAGGCAGGTGCCGTCTCATCGTTCGTTTCAGGCGGTCCGCCAGGCGTGGCGCAGCAGAAAAGGCACTTCCGGCAATTGTGGCCGAAAGTGCCTGCTGGTTATCCGTCGAACCATCGTTCAGCGTGGTCGCTGGTTCGGTGCAGATCAGTCGCCGTTTTCGGCCATCCAGCCGCTGTGATCGACCTTGGGCCGCGGAGCGGGCTGAATAATGACGGTGCAGTCGCAGTCATCGGCCCGATCGATGAAGGCGGCGCCAGCCACGCTGGCATGATGTGCCTTGACGAGGCCCTTGTACGAGAAACTCTGATCCAGAGTTCCGAAGGCGTTCGCCACGTCGTTCAGTTCGGTCGTCACGGCTTTCGCCACGGCATGCAGGCCGACCACCATCGCCAGAACGGCGACGGTCATCACGAGCACCAGTTCGGCTGAAAGCACGAAACCGGCTTCATCCTGCCACAACATTTTCCCGCTGCGCAACATTGTCTGAGTCCCCTGTATCCTGACCACACTGTGAGAGAAGTAACTGCCCGCCGGGCTCCTCTTCGCCACGGGGGCGAAGGGGCTGGCCTTTTTTTGCGAGCGATCCCGGGCCTGACCGGACCCGGGCTGTGCAGCCGCCTGACTGAGGAATCAGCCAGCGGCAAAGCGTGTTCTGCATCGGCGACGAATGTCACGGTGTCGAGCGATGCAGAGCCTGACCTGCCGGCAGAAGATTGCAGACGGCATGCCAAAGGCCGCGGGACAGGTGCCGCCCGGGGAGACTCAAGGGGGCGGGTGCTTCAGCTAAACCCGGTTCCAGGCGGATGTTAGCCATGCGGCTGAGATCAACCGGTCAGCCGGTTTCGTGAGAGTCAGGCCAGTCGGGCCTGTCAACACGTGTGAGCGAAGCGTAAAGCGCGACTGTCAGGAGAAGTGAGCGCTGCGACTCCTCGGTATTCTGCCGGGGTCATGCTTCAGACTGCTCAATCAGCACCGGGCAGGCAGAGCCGGCGGGAGCAGCTGGTGATGCATTCGGATGTGAATGCCATCGACAGCAGGTCGAAGAAAAGCTCCCGGGAGTCATTGGACCCCCGGGAGCCGGAATCCGTTCAGCCGCTGGCGAGAAGCCATTCAGCCGGTTGATTCATTCGTCCAGCTCAAGAGTTCACTGGTTCTCGGCACCGGTTCCGCTGTTGTCGACCTTGGGCTGCGGAGCAACCTGAATGATCGCGGTGCAGTCGCAGGCATCCTGGCGATCGGCGAAGGCCGAACCGGGGACGGCAGCGTGGGTGGACTTCACCAGGCTGGCGTAGCCGAAGGACTGATCGAGGGTACCGATGGCATTGGCGACATCGTTCAGTTCCATGGTGACCGACTTGGCCACAGCGTGCAGACCGACGACCATCGCGATGACGGCGATTGTCAGGACGAGCACCAGTTCGGCGGAGATAACAACACCAGCTTCATCGTTCCACAGTGTGCGCAGCATTGGATTGAGTTCCTTTGATTGACTGAGAGACCTGTAAACTGAGATTCGCGTACCGCGGTACTGAGTTCCGCAGCACAGCTTCCATTTCTCCGAATGGCAGGGGAGACTAACCCCGTCGTTCGGCCGGCCGGCAGTGTGGAACGGATTCCACCTGTGACCTGCGGTGCAGCCCGCCGGCTGCACTGCGCCATCCTGCAGGATGTATTCGGGGGGCCGGATTCCCGTTCGAGAAGCCGACCGGATATCTGCACGAACCGTCCGCAAACGGACGGCTCGCAGGGGACTCAAGACACGGACGGCTGCCTGTTCCGTGACGAACCTGGCAGCGGATGCACTCTCACCTGCGTCACTCGGCCATGCTTGAGTTGTGTGTTCTGTTGCTGTTCGTTCCGACTTGCGTTGGAGACAGCAGACGAAGAAGCACGCCCTGTGCCGAAGGCCCCAGCCTGCCGGTGCCCTGCTTCCGCTGCAGCAGAGCACCACCGCAGTGCAATCGCTGCAAGCCGTAATCTCAGCACGGGTTAGGGCTGTGCGAAATGTTCCGGCTGTTTCCGGAAATCAACATCGCGTGGTTTCTGTGCTCTCCCGTGCGCGGAGAGATGCTTCAGAAAGTGAACGTGTCAGGTTCACTTTCTGCTAACTCTCTGAACCAGCCGCTGGCCCATCTGGCGTTTGCAGGTCTCAGGCACGGGGCGTTCTGGTGGCTCGGGCGTGCCTTTGCGGGAAGCGAGGGGCTGATCGCGGAACGCCGCCAGTTTTGCGTATCGCGCTGGCCGGTTCTCCCCGATCCTCGCCGGCTGCGTGGAGCAGCTTCGGTGCGATCCAGGTCTCTGCCGGGTTGAGCGGACGGAGCGAAATGCCCCGGAGATGCCGTTCGGCTCACCCCCCCCCTGAAGTTCGCAGGGGACGCGGCGACTTCGATTCTGGCTCTGTCCGGGAGGATGCCAGCTGTTTCGAGCTGCTGGCCGGGGCTGCTCAGGTGTGCCAGCATCTGCTGCGGGGCGATTCCAGACGCCAAATCACAGGCTGTACCGGTTACGGATGATGCGAAGAGCTGGTGCACGCTGCTGGCTGTAACAGCTGCTTCGGTCGGGCAATGACTGTCGAGGGCTCACTGCCTCGTCAGCAGGAGCAACTGATTCGACTGCGATACAGCTCGCAGATCGCCTGTCTTCACAGAATTCGGGGCACCCGCTCGCTGCTGCGGAAACCGTCATCGTGCTGCCTGTGAGTGCACTGTGGCGATAACCGGTTGCTGGTAAGACAGTTAGGTGAGGAATCGTCCGCCAGTCCCGCGTCGAAGAATGCGCCGTCCCTCAGTACTTCTCCCACAAGTCACAGTTGGTTTTGGGCGTCCTGTTCGCTGAAGACGGCAGAATTCCACCTCCTCTGTTGTCAAGCAGAAGCTGTCGCATCCCGATACTTCCGGTCAGATGCCGAGTGCCGGAGATTCGGATGAACCGCCGGTCGCCATGCCGGCCGGCACACGGTCTCTGAGTGGATCAGACGTCAGCTATCTGAAGTTGAAGATACAGGGAAGTTCACAGGGAGACTTTCCGAATACTCCCGTACTTGGATTCTCAGAGACTTCATTCGTCTCACAGGGAAGGGGAATCATGATCAGTCACTGGATTCGCAAGCCGCTGCGTGCGGCACTTGGTCTTGGACTCTGCGTTGCCTTTGGTGCAACCGCTCAGGCCCAGGGCCCCGGACCTCAGTGGCAGGTGCAGCCCAACTGCTGCCCCTCGCCATATGCTCCGGCACCTCATTCCTACGCTCCCGGCACTCATTCAGCGCCGACTCCCGCCGACCTGCCGCCGGCAGAAGGCAAGGAAGGTGAGCAGAACACCGATCCGATGGCTCAGCCCATGGATCAGAACGCGGATCCGATGGCTCAGCCCATGGATCCCGGTGCTCAGCCGCAGGCTGATCCCGGTGCGTTCGCTCCGCAGGCTGCTCCCGGCGTGATGGGTGCTGCTCCGGCCGCCTCCGCAGCGGGTGGTGCCGGTGGTGGTGCGGGTGGTGGCTTCCTGGGTCGTCTGGATTCGAACAACCGGTTCAACCTGTTCGACAACATGTCGGCCATTCCGACCAGCCGGGTGTGGGCCAGCTACATCTACACCGAAGGTACCAACACCAACACGATCCTGACGCCTTACGGGCGGACGCTTTCAGGGCTTTCCAGCCCCACGGCCATTGCTGCTCTGCGGTCAGCCGGTATCACGGGTGACATCCGTGACGACTTTGACCAGCACGCCTTCCGGGGCGGAATCGAATACGCCTTCAGCGACGACTTCAGTCTCGCCGTGCAGGGCCAGTACGTTGTGACCGACGACAGCCAGGCGGCTGAAGACTGGACCAACCCCCAGATCATGGCCAAGTACGTGCTGTACCGCTCGTGCTACAACGACCTGATCGTCTCCGGTACTCTGGGTTATGCTCCGGAAGTCGGTTCCGACAAGCTGGTTTATCGTGACAACCAGGCTCGTCTGTACCCCGGTCTGCTGGCTTACTACCAGGCCAGTGAGGACCTGTTCCTGAGCCTCGGTACTCAGCTGAACGTGCCGCTGGAAGGCGACAAGTACGCCGCGGACTGGGCGATTGGTGCCGGTTACTGGGCTTATCGCCACGAGAGCATCGACCCGCGGTTCAACGTGGGCTTCGCCAACGGCGGCTACTACGGTGGCGGCTACGGCGGCTACTGCAACAGCTGCCAGCAGCAGCCCCTGCTGCTGGGCATCGTGCCGAAGATCGAACTGTTCGGTCACCACGTGCTGTCGGATGCCACCCAGGCTGATCCTTATGGTGTCAGCAACTACGAGCTGAGCCAGGCCCTGAACTTCGCCGGTATCACCACGACCGGTCAGGACATCTTCGTCGAAGAAGAGCCCCGTCACATCATCGACCTGACGGTCGGTTCGACCTTCGTGCTGCGGGACAACATCAGCGTCGGTGTTGGTCTGTCCGTGCCGCTGTCCGCTGGCCGCGACTACGCTCGCCAGACCGAATTCCTGAGCACCATCAACTACGGATTCTGATCACCGTCAGGGGTTGTGAGGCTGCGGTCTGACGACACCCGATCTGAAATCTGAATCTTCAGCTGGCCCCGGTCGAAGCATGTCTTCGGTCGGGGCCAGCGTCGTTTGTACCTGGCCCGTTCCCTGCTTCTACCATGGCCTGGCTCCGATGATCCGTTCGGCATCAGCAACGGGCAGGCGGATTCGTGCTGCGGAACCGCCGGTTGATCGCTCTTTCTGACGCGGTCCGTACAACCCGGTTAAAGAGACCGTCGAACTGGACTTATCGGTCTGCTCCCCCGCTCTGCGAATGACAGGATGGCATAAACTCTTTCCGTACAGGACTTCATCATCAATGCTGTCTTGAGCGACAGGCCAGACTGTGCGTCAGAGTCCCGCAGGCGGGTCTCCGATGTTCGCACAGTGAGTTTCCGGGAGAACAGCACTCGCACCCGTCCGCTGCATGAGACTTCGCAGCTGTCGCTGCTCAGGTCGACTGAGTCGCAGGTCGAGATGGTGATCCGCAGAGACTCTGTTCGAGAGCCCGATGCTGTCAGGGAGGCTGTTCCCCAGTGCCCGCGTCTTCAAATCTCGCAGCCGATAAATCCACAGTGAATACACAAGATCGGCCCTCGGCCCGGACCTCAGCAAATGCATCGCAGGCGGCTCAGCCTGCGGGAGCCCCGGCTGCAGCTGCCGAACCGAAAGGCAGTGCGGGCTGTGTCCGTGTGCATGTGGATGATCTGATCACAGGCCGGACCGTCAGGCATCCCATCTTCTCTGAGGGGGGGGGTTCTGCTGCTGGGTGGGGGCATGGAAGTGACCCCGCGGATCAGGAATCTGCTGCGGGAACGTCTGAACGGGACGTTACTGATGCACCCGGACGATGCGGCCGGCAGCACGGTCCGGCAGATGGATCCGGAGGCCGCAGCTGCGCTGAAGGTCGGCAGCGAAGTGGCGAGCCGGCTGGATGCGATCGTCGATGCCGGCTCTCTGTTCGTGACGAACAACGGGCCGAAGGTTCGCGATTCGCTCGTGTCCCACGGCTGTACGGCGTACAAGGCCGAAAAAAGGGAAGAAGTACTCGGTCAGCACCAGGCTGCAGGAAAATCCATCAATAACATGCTGCAGACTGCCCTGAAGGGCGGGCAGCTGGCGACCGATGAGATGTCCGATATCACGGCAGGTTATCTGAAGCAGATGACTGCCGACTGTGACTTGCTGCTGACTGCCGCAGGTGACATGGTCATCGATGACTCTCTGTCGCATCACTGCCTGCAGATGGCCGTGCTGGGAATGGCGATTGGCGTTGAACTGGGGCTGGATGCATCCAACGTTCGCCAGGTCGGGCTGTGCGGGCTGGTTCACGACTGGGGCATGGTGCGGGTTCCGGAAGAGATCCGCCTGTCCAGTCGCAGGTTGAGTGATTCAGAATTCCTGGAGATCAAGAAGCATCCGATCTATTCACTGCAGCTGCTGGAGCAGGTCAACGGAATTCCCACGGTTGTTCCCCTCGTCAGCTATCAGGTGCACGAAAGCCCCGACGGCAGCGGTTACCCTCGCGGTCGGATGGGCAAGTCCATTCACCTGTTTGCCCGTATCCTCAAAGTGGCCGATGCGTTTATCGGTTTGACGACGGATCGTCCCTTCCGTCCGCCATTGCTGCCGTACGCGGCTATGGAATCGATTCTCCGGCTGTCGCGAAAACAGCACTTCGATCAGGACGTGGTGCGTGCTCTGCTGGGAGTGCTGTCCCTGTTCCCCATTGGCAGCTATGTGGTGCTGAGCGATGGGACTGCGGCCCGGGTAATACGCCGCAATGGGAAGAATTACACCAAGCCCATCGTCCAGCGGATCCAGACGGCCGATGGTGCCGCATGTCCCGAGGGCGATGTCATCGATCCGGCGGAGAGTCAGCTGTCGATCGTGCAGGCTCTGCCCGCGCCCGGCAGCAAGGAAACTTTCGTCCAGCCGGAGTACATGCTGCCCACCGCCCAGTAGGGCGGATTGCCCTGCCCTGTCGATTCCGGGTGTCATCAGCAGGACGGTGAAAATCGGGCTGTGAGTGCAGGGCCGGATACCGGACCCGTGCGGCTGCGGAGTCATCGCCTTCACGGTTCCGCTTTTCCCTTCCGCTGCAGGCACGCCCGGGAAGCTTTCCGCCGGGAGTATTCCGCCTTGTGCCTGGCCGTGAGTTTCCAGGACGTATCGCAGAGAATAGCGGAAATGAGTCCCGGGACAGTCCTGGCAGAACTGTCCGGTCGGGACCGTCTGTTTCCGGTGCGGTTCTCTTGAAGGCTGCTTGGTTCTTATGAAAACACTGCTGCTGCTGCGTCACGCCAAGTCCGACTGGAGCGATTCCTCGCTGGCGGATGTTGACCGTCCGCTGAATCGCCGCGGCAGGCGGGCTGCGGCCCGCATGGGACGGCTGCTGCAGAGCGAGAGCCTGCTGCCCGATCTGCTGGTCAGCTCACCAGCGGTTCGAGCCCGGAAGACGGCGGTTCGAGTCGCCCGCCGCTGCGGATACGAGCGAGCAATCGAACTGCAGCCGGATTTGTACCATGCTGCGCCGGGAGGAATCTGCCGGGTGCTGCGGTCGCTGTGGAGTGATCCGGCTTGCGTCCTGCTGGTGGGGCACAATCCCGGTCTGGAGGAACTGCTCGAACGGCTGACCGGCCAGTACGAGCGATTTCCCACGGCTGCGCTGGCGCAGCTGGCCCTGCCGATTGAAAGCTGGGACGACCTCGAAGTCTCCAGTTCGGCCACCCTGCTCAATCTGTGGCGGCCCCGTCAGCTCGACTGACTGATCTTCTTACCGGCTCACTGCCCTGCCCTGCCCTGTCCGACTGGCCAGCTCAGGCCGTGCCCTGTTCAGACCGGTACCTGCTCAGGTCGGGCCAGCCGATTCGCGATTTCTGCTGCGCGATTTTCAGTCCCCCGGATCCAGAACAGGTGCGGCATGCCAGCACAAAGGCGGCATGCCACACCTGGTGGAAACTCAGCGGCTGATTCGGCAGCCGGCAGGGCATGGCCCAGCCGGGGTGTCTTGCGGTCCTGCTGAAGCGTGCATTCGTGCGGCGGAATTACCGCTGCTGCATTTTCATGGCACCGTCCACATAGCGGGCGGGGTTCTGCTCGAACCGCACCAGATCCGCTTCGCTGCGGAAGAACCAGATCTTGCCCCGGAACAGCACACCCAGTTCGGGCTGGCCATCCACCAGAGCATTTTCATCAACCGCCGTGACCGGGCAGCCACCACTCAGCTGCGGCCAGTAGCGATCGGGATTCTGCAGGAAGGTCTGCATTTCGGTCCGGCTGGCGAAGCAGACTTTGCGGTGTCGCCAGTCGATGCTGAAGCGGGGGTCGCCCTGGGCCAGCTTCTGTCCATCCACGAGACTGACCAGGCAGCGGCCAGCGAAGGAGAAGTCGACGGGAGCCGTCTCCTGGGGAGCAGCAGCCGGCGGAGCGGGATCCTGAGGAAACGGAGCGGGCCGGCCGGTGTTTCCGGCAACCGGCTGGGCGGATGTGGCTCCGGCCTGAGTCACAGCGGGAGCGGAATCCGCCGAGCGACGGTGAGTTGCCGGGCACACCTGCGTCAGATGCTGGTCGAGCTGATCGGCATTCTGATAGCCGGTCAGCTTGCGAACGACCTTCAGTTCCGGGGATACGATGACGGTTGTGGGAAGACCTTTCACGCCCACAGCCTGCATCAGCTGGGGGTTCTTGTCGGCGTCGACTTCAATCGGAATGAAGCAGTCGGAGACGTGTTCCACAATCCGCGGGTCGCTGAAGGTTTCGGCCTTCATCTTGCGGCAGTAGCCACACCAGCTGGCGGTGAACTTCAGCAGCAGCGGCTTTCCGGTCCGACCGGATTCCTCGGCCGCCGCCTGCAGGCTGCTCCTCCAGGAGATGCCCGCTGCGCTGGCGGTTCCGGCGGAGATGGTCAGCAGCATGGCCGCGAACACGGCCGCTGCTGTCGGAAAGTATTTCCTGATCGACATGATATTAGCCCCTGCTGACAGAAGTTGAATCGGGTCCGGTGTCCGGAGACCGCATGGTTTGTATTCGGCTGGCAACTGCGAAACCCTGTGTAAAATGGATTACAGTCGTCTGCACAACACGCTGCCCCGGAACCTGCAAGCTGGTCTGATTCCACCGGCAGGCAACTTCTGTGCCTGTTGATCTCGTGAAACCTGGTTCGCCCTCAGTCGGGTCACACTCTTAAATCTTCCCTGGCCGTTACACCAGCCTGATCGTTACAGCTTCATCCGCGGAAGCGGTCACTTCCTGCGGACTGCACTGCATCTGCGAGGGAGACCGGCAGTTTCTGCCGTTCAGGAAGGCTCCCCGCCCAGTCTGGCATTTCAATTCAGAGATCTGAAAATCTCTGTTCTGTTAATTTCCCGTCCGGCGTTCGCCGGCTGGCATTTGTGACAGACTTACAAAAATGGCTGTAGAATGATCAGCCGGTTGTTTCTGTCTGCATGTTTTATTTGCCCGGTGGCCGACGGCCATCTGATGAACCGGCGGAAACTGCCGGAACAGCTCCCGCGGAACAGCGGATTCCATAAGACGTCAGGCAGCTGCCACCGAGTTCAACTCGCGTGCGACAGCTTCGATTTCCTCCGCCCGTACGGTCTGCAGCTGATCGGCACAGCCCACCAGCAGCGCCAGATCGCACAGGCGATTAATTTTGCGGGGCACTCCGCCCGTCAGTTCGAACAGTGATTCCATCGCGGACTGATCAAAGACCGGCATTCTCGAACCGGCAGCCGCCAGCCGGTGCTGGACGTACTCGGTGGTTTCGCTGTCGGTCAGTGGTCGCAGGACGCATCGCACGGCCAGCCGGTCGTTCAGTTGTCCCATTCGCTGTACCTGCGGCAGCAGTTCCGGCTCGCCTGCCAGAATCAGCGAGAAGTCAATTTCCGGCCTCTGCTGAAAATTGAGCAGCAGCTGCAGCGTCTGCAGGACCTGTGGATTGTCGATCAAGTGCGCATCGTCCATCACGATGGCGGCCCGCCGACCTTCCTCGGTGAGTTCTGTCAGTCGTCGCTGAATGGCCCGGATGGAACGATCCACAGTGAGAATCGCCGGGACGGAACCTGCCGGACTGTGCTGGCTGGCGGAATCGTCACCCAGTTCCGCGGCCAGCCAGGCCAGCAGTTCCTGCGGCGACATTCGCGGATAAATCACGTGAATCAACGGATCGAGATCTTCCGGCAGCTCGGCTGCCAGCATCGAGATCAGCGAGGATTTTCCCGTACCGGCCGATCCGGCCAGCAGTCCGGCGCCCATTCGGTTTTCGATCATGTACCGCAGCCGCACCAGCGCCTCCTGATGAGTCTGACTGCGATAAAAGAAGTCCGGCTCCAGACACTGGTCGAATGGTGCCCGAACAAGCCCCCAGAATGGCTGATACATCGAGTGGTGCTTTCCGGACGGGCTGCAGGCCAGACTGCTGGCTGTACAGCGAATATAGAGGAAACTGCCCGCAGGCAGGCCCTGTGCGATAGATGTTCCATGCCGACTTATTGCCGCGGTGGCATTATCACGGTTGCCGGTATCGACTGTGCTCGTGAACTGCTCCGCTGGCTCTGTCTGCCGGGCATTTGCTCTGACTGCGAACCATCGCCGCGTCAGGGCTGCGGCTGTCGTTATCTCAGACGCGGACCGGCCGGACGGTGCCCGGCAGCGAACTGTGATTCTGGTTCAATGGTGCCGGTCAGCCAGACCACCCGCTGTGGATCAGGCGGTTCGCTGGCTGTCTGCGATTGCTGCAGCGTGACCTGCACCGTCTGCACGGCTGCGGGTACTTCTCGTTCATCCCACGCTCCCGGCACAATCAGTGGTGGCGGAGGCATGGTATTGCTGAGCGAGGGCACCCGCTGCCTGCCGGGCGGTGCAATCAGCAGTGGTGTGGCGAACTGATGCTCTCCAGCTGCTGGTATTTCTGTTTCGTGATCGTGGGTAATGACGATCTCTTCACCGGCGATTGAGGGCAGAGACTGCAGTTCCGACTGCTCGGTGGAAACTTTCCGTCCGGAATCTGCCCGGGGCAGTGAAAAGAGAATCGCTCCACCCATCAGGCCCGCGAAAGTCAAAGTCGACAGGGCCTTTCTGCGGCTGGAAAACAGACCGGGAACCAGCCGACCGAACGGGAACCTGAGCGTGAACAGCACGGCACCAACTGCCAGCGGAATCAGCAGCCACGGCACACGAACCACGCGTGCCAGCCGCAGCAGCTGGGGTGCAGCCCGCCGCAGGGGTCTGATGAGAACCGACAGCACGGTATAAACCGTCCGAAACCTGGCCTGTGTTTCCGGCTGAAACAGCAGGTCGGCTGTGTGTTCGATTTCCGGCTGATCCGCGGGATGCCCTACAGCGGAACTGGCCACAGCAGAGCCTGTTGCAGCGGTTCCGACACCGGTGGCGCCGGGGGGATAGTCAGCAACCTGCGCCGCCTCGGCTTCCGCGACAGATACCGCTGCCACCTCCGCCTTCGGAGCGGCTGACGGATCCATCGTGGTGGTCGGGCTGGCTGTCGCCGCACCGGCATACAGCATCAGCGCCGCATTGGCTGGCACCGGAGCGGCAGGGCTGTCGGGTGCGGAGTGGTCCGCCCTTCCCGTCTTCCGCATGGCTGCAATCCACCGTGACTGCGTCTGTCCAGTGCGTTGTGTCGCCATCCATGGCGGAGTGAGCAGCTGGAGAATCGTCCATATTCCTCATCGGATTCCGTTCGTGACGGACTTGAGGAATCTTCCGGCCAGGAAAGCCGGGAAGGCTGACTCAACCTGGCCGGTACGGACTTCAGTGCAGTCGCCGGCAGCAGCTCCAGCAGATTCTGCTGGTGCGCAGTTTCCATGAGGACGTACCGCGTCGACCATTGCCAGTCCGGAACTGCCTCACTCGGCGGCCGGTTTGTCGGTGGCGGGAGAACGTGTCATCCGGCGATGCCGGGCCAGAAAGGCGATTCCCGCCTGCGGCAGACCTTCGTGGCCTCCATCAAAAATGGTGACCTGCGCCTTGCCGGCCGTTCGTCGGAGCAGAATCGCACGACCGTAGGCGGGATCCGGAGCGATATCTCCGGGCTGCGGTTTCGCCAGTTTTTTGTCCGTTGAGATCTGTTCCATTTCCTCTTCGGAAACCGTGTCTGCCTTCTGTGCCCGGGCCAGCGCGTTAAAGGCATTGAGGGTATGCCGCACCGGGACGGAACCCGTATGCCCGTCGTTCACGCCGGCGCTCAGTTCCAGCGGCAGGCCAACCGCCCGGTGGATATGGAACAGCGGCGAACGGGCCCGGTACTCGGCATCGACCGCGGGCGATGCGCCCGGTGCTCCCCCGCAGGAGGCGGCTGTCATCAGGGCGTAGTTGCCGGGCTCTCCGTCCGGGGTGTGAAACCGATACCAGGCCGCCAGATCGCTGATGCCCACCCACGCCGAGACCGCACTGAACCGCTCAGGGTAGTACGCCGCCATCAGCATCGACATGTGCCCGCCGCCGGAGGCCCCGGCGAGGTAAATGCGGCTCTGATCGACCTGATACTCGTCAATGGCCCAGTCAATCGCATCCAGCACATCCTGCCGGGCCAGCGGCGAACCGCAGGCGTCCGGTTTCCGGTTCGATCCGCGGAAGTTCGGGTGCAGAATGATCCAGCCCCGCGCCGCCGCCAGGCGAAACCAGGCATCATTCGCCTGCAGGTAATTGCCGCTCCAGCTGTGCAGATGCACGTACAGCGGTGTGGGCTGGGTTTTCGCTGTCTCCGGAGCCCAGACCCGCATCGGCTGCTCGCTCTGATCCAGCGATGTCTCGTAGGTCATCGCCTTCAGCTGAGGAGTGACCGGTTCCTGGGGGGCAGCCACCGCGGCGCGGTCGGCCGCAGTTCCCGGCTGCGGGAAACCAGCCAGCATGACTGTGGCGAGCAGCACCGCCGCTTTCCGGATTCGGCCTGAGTTCGCCCGGCCAGCGGGCGGCGCAACTGAAGGAACATCAGGACGGAGGGCAACTGCTGGCCTGGGATTTTCCGGCTGCCGCTGCTGAAGAGAAGTTTCCGATACGTATCGGTCGCTGGTCATCGTCCGCCCCTGCTGTCAAATCGAGTTCTGTCTGGATTCACTCAGGCAGGCCGGAACAGCTGGTTCCGTGCCTGCGCAACCTGCCGCCATCAGGGATTCGGTGCGGGCTTTTCGGTTTTCGGCCCGGTGGTAATGGGTTCAATCCGGCCCCACATGTGCCCGCCGACTTTCCCGTGCTGCCAGGTGCCGGCGTAGCGGTCCTCATGGAACAGCACCCGCGAGGTGAACGTGCCCAGGCCGGGAATCGTCAGATCGATCAGCGAGACCATGGGGGTATCGCCCGACCACAGCAGCTTGACGGTGACCGGCACGGTGATGTCATTCTTGCCGTAGCTGATGCGGGCAAAGAACGTCCAGTAGTCTCCCTGCTGATGGGTGACCTTCTCGATTTCATAGCGTTCCGGTTTGGGTGGCTGGCCTTCGCGGCCATCGACCGAAAACGTGCCCACCAGCGCCACGTTGACCATCTTCTTCTGAAATGCCAGCTGCTCGGGAGTCAGTTCGGCAGATTCCTCAGCAGGTTTGGCCGCTTCCGTTTTCTTCGCCGCCGCATCATCCGCAGCTGAGGCTGTGCCCGGCAGCAGCAGACAGCCGAGGGCGACGCCGGCCGCGCACAGGTTCCGCAGCATCGCAGTCGGCAGGGCAGAACGATCGAACGAATTCCGCAGCATTGGGATTCTCCCTGATTTTCAGACAACAGCCGAAACGTGGCTTCGCGGGTGGCGAGGGCTCAGCTGCTCACAAAGCAGATGCCAGGCACGCCACCGGCCTGACAGACCGGTTCCAGTTCCACCGTTCACGTTAGCCGCCGGATTGCCCTGCGTCTATCGATTGGGGGATGATCCGCCCCGGACGGGGAACTTGGACAGACACAGCTGGAATTCCACAGGGGCGAAAGCCATCATAACGTACTCATCTCACATCCCTTTCCGGGAGAATTCGGCCATGATTGAGTTTGCTCGAACCCGTGCTGCCACCTGTCTCCGACTGCTGTTCCCCGTCGTTCTGCTGCTGCTTCCTGCGGGGTGCGGCAGTTCCGCGCCATCGCCCGCGGTTGAAGTTGAAACCGAAGAATACCAGAGGGAGAAACTGCCGGCTGCCGCTGCCGATGATTTTGAGGAATCGACCTTCAGCGACACACCCGAATCCCCCGCCACGGCGGACGCCAGCGGTGGTGAATTCATGCCGTTCGAGGGCCTTTCCCCGATCGAAGCTCCGCAGTTCGTCGAGGTGCAGCGCGTCGGCAGGGTGGAAGAAGATCATCTGCTGTTTGCACCGGACGGGACGCGGGCCTATGCGGCGTACGAAAACATCGGAGTTTATGATGTTGCCACCTGGGAGCGGACCGGTACATGGGAACTGCCGGACCTCGCGGATCTTGAGCATCTGCGGCTGTCCCGCGATGGCAGCATTCTGGCAGCGGCGCATTACGATGGAGGAATTACCGTGTGGGACACTGCCACCGGGGAGTGCGTCCAGCAGTTCGCGCATCCGCCCGTGGAAGGTTCTCTGGGAGGTATGTTTCGTATTCCGGCCACGTTTGCTGTTTCGCCCGATGGCGGTCTGATGACCTCGGGCGAAGGGGGCACCTACGAAAGCTTTGTGTGGGAGGCCCGCACGGGAAAGGTGCTCTGGAAATGGACGGCCAGCTGGCGGGATGTGAAACCAGCCGACTTCAGCCCGGCGGATGGCACACTGGCCGCCATGCAGGCAGATCAACTGGTCTTCTGCGATGCGATGACTGGCGAAACGAAGCAGGCCGTTGCGTTCGGCGATATGGAATCGCTGGATCTGGTGCGGTACTCTCCGGACGGGCAGTTTCTGCTGGGGGCCTGCGACGAGGAAATTCGCGGCGAAGACCGGAGCATGGCTGTGCTGTTCGATACTTCCACCGCAGATGTCGTCTGGAAGATCGAAACGCCCCTGATCAGAATCTACAGCATCGCGTACTCTCCCGATGGCAGCACGGTAGCCATCACGGGCGAACTGCCCCGTAAAGAAGGCAGCACAGAAGACCGGCGTGCCGTTCAGATTCGTAATAGCAGCGACGGCAGAATTCGCTTCACCTTCGATGCCGACGGTATGCCACTGTCTGCCAGTACGAGCTACTCAGCCGACGGAAAGCTGCTGGCCACCGGCAGCAGAGTCTGGGAGCTGCCGAAGGAGTAGTTCCCCGGGGCGAGACGTTTGACGACCCCAACCGGTTATCGTCAGAGGCTGTTGCTCCGCCGCGGCCTTCCATTCGATCCGGTCGAACAGTTGCCGCAGCTTTTCGCTGCGTGCCGGCTTCAGCAGGTTCACCCAGGCGATGCGGCCGAGCAATTGCCGGACCTTTGGCGCGGCACTGATGGCCCGGTCAACCTCGCAGCTCCAGGCCCGTCAGCGTGCCTGTGCTGCTGCCGAACCGGTCGGCTTCAATGCCCATCCGCTGCAGCATGCTCACATACAGGTTGCACAGCGGCGGGTGCCTGTCTTCATCGAAGGCCAGGTGCTGGCCATGCCGGAACCCGCCCCCGGCCAGCAGCACGGGCATGTTCTTCACGCTGTGCTTCCCCGCATCACCCAGGTTGCTGCTGAAGAACACCGTCGTGCGGTCGAGCAGCGTTTCGCCGTCCTCGGAAGTGGATTTCAGCTGGTTGAGGAAGTCGCGAAGGGTCTTCATCTTCTCGATTTCCAGGGCCTTCAGCTGGGCGATTTTTGTCGGATCCTGGCCATGATGCGACAGATCATGGTGCCCCTGGCTGACGCCCGGCACGGGCGGCACACTGCTGGTGCCCAGCAGCTGCAAAGTGACCAGCCGGGTGGAGTCGGTCTCAAGGGCCAGATGAATCAGGTCGAACCACAGCCGTGTCTTGCCGATGAGATCCGCACTGTTGCGGATGTTGACCGGCGGCTCGACATCGACCTTCGGCTTTGGCTTCTTCGCCCAGATGGCGGCCTGGGCCAGCCGGCCCTCCAGCTCGCGGACGCTGGTAAAGTATTCGTCAAGCTTCCCGCGGTCGCCCGCACCCAGCGACTGCTGGAGCTTTTTCGCCTGCCCGCGGACGGCGTCCAGAATGCTCTGTCCGTCGGCCACACGGCGGGCCTGGGCCTGCACCTCGTCGGGTCGGCCTTCCAGAAACAGCTGCGAAAACACGCTCGACGGCCAGCACTCCGCCGGCACAGGGGCGCCGCTTCTGGTCCACGACAGGCTCAGACCTTCGCAGGACAGCGGTAAGGTGGGGAACCGGGTCTGCCCGTAAATCTGCTCGGCGGCGAACTGATCCAGCGAGATGCTGTTGCGGAAGCCGGCCCGCTGCTCCGGGTGCGGGGCCGCAGTCAGAAAGCTCTGGTTGCTGTCGTGACTGGGGCCGACATCCGGGTGCGACAGCCCGGAAATCACGGTGAAGTCGTCGCGAAATTCCTTAAGGACTTCGAGGTACGGAGACAGCTCGAAATCCCGGCCGGCCGCCTCGGGGAAGAAGTGCGGCGGATGCAGACCCAGGGGTGTGTTGATGCACACCATCCGGCGGGGAATGCCCTCGGCCGCCCCGGCCGCACCCCGGGCCAGGCGGGGAGCCATGGCATCCAGCGCGGGCAGAGCCAGGGCCACGCCGGCAGCCCGCAGGAATGTGCGACGGGGCAGCCGGTGGGCCGGCACGGTTTGGCCGCGCACGGTTCGGGCGGGGCGAGCAGGTTGGCGTGTCATCGGAAAATCCCGTCGATGGAATGCTGCCACAGCAGAACAGAGAGCACGGTCAGGCTTTGCGACCGCCGCGTCGTTTACCACTTAGTTGCATTACTTCGTCTGAAACATTTCGCTCTGCACTATCTCGTGAATCAGCGAACGCAGTCCATAGTTCTTCTGACTGATCCGCTGCACGATCTCATCCACGGCTTCGCGGTCGGATAATCCCGGTGCCCGCCCGGTGGCATAGGCCAGCAGTTTGGATGTGAGCGCCCGTGCCAGCTGCGGCTTGTCCCGCAGCAGCAGCTTTCGGAACTCGTCGATATCCGCGAACCGTTCGCCATCGGGCATCACGTCGGAGGGGTCAACCGGTTTGCCGAGGTGATACGGCATCCGCCGGCCCTCGACCACCACCGAGTCGCCACTGCCGGTCACCCGGTAGCGGTCCCGCCACCCGCCAATGCAGTCGAAGCTCTCCAGCGCAAAGCCGGGAGGATCGATGTGAACGTGGCACACCGCACAGGACTCGACCGACCGATGCTTTGCCAGCTGCTCGCGAATGGTGGTGGCCCCGCGAATATCCGGGTCAATCGCCCCCACATTGTCGGGTGGTGGCGGAGCGGGCATACCGAGAATGCGGTCCAGCACCCAGGCACCCCGCATCACGGGTGAGGTCGTCGTGCCGTTGGCGGTCACCTTCAGCACGCTGGCCATGGTCAGCACGCCGCCGCGATGACTCTCCGGCGGCACCGGCGTGCGTTTCAGTTCCCAGCCGGTAATGCCCGGAATGCCGTAATGCTTCGCCAGCCGGCCATTGAGTATCAGAAAGTCGGAATCCACGAAGTTCGTCAGGCTCAGGTCGTTCCGCAGCACTTCCTCGAAGAACAGCTCGGTCTCGCGAATCATCGACACCTTCAGCAGATGGTCAAACTCCGGGTACAGGAGGTGGCTCGGCTCGGTGGTGTCGATGTCCCGCACTCCCAGCCACTGGCCGACGAAACTCTCTGTAAAGGCCGCCGATTTCGGATCGGACAGCATCCGCTCGACCTGCCGCCGCAGTTCCCCGGGCTGGCTCAGCTTCTGCTGTTCGGCCAGTGCGAACAGTTCTTCATCCGGCATGGTGCTCCACAGGAAGTACGACAGCCGGCTGGCCAGGGCGAAGTCATCCAGCCGGCCGGGCAGTTCCCGCAGAAACAGAAACTCGGGCGAAATCAGCACGCCCTTCAGCGCCGCCCGCATCGCGTTTTCGAAGGTGTAGCCTTCACCCAGTTTCGCCTGCACAATGCCCAGGTACGGCTCGACATCCTCTTCCGTGACGCTGCGGCGGAAGGCCCGGCGGGTGAACTTTGCGAGGATCTCCCGGGCATCGACCAGCGGCTGGCCGGAAACGACTTCGACGCGGTCGCGGAAATTAAAGATGCCGAATGTCTGCTGCTGAAGATCGCCGAACAGGCGGCGGTGGCTGTCCGGTGGCCAGGCTTCGTTCAGCGGTCCTTCGACTTCCACCCACTGAATTGCCAGTCCGGGGCCTTCCCATTTCTCGCCCCCCGTCTGCTTGACGGTGTTGGCTCCGGCCAGTCCGTAAGGCAGTATGGCAATCGTGGTCTTCGGCTGCATGTGCCGCACGAACTCAAACACAGTGGGCTTGTCGGGCAGAGCATCGCAGTAACTGACGAGACCCTCCAGCCCCGTCAGCGGAGTTCCGGTTTCCGTCACACGGAACACGACCGGCTGGCCCTCGCTCTGGAAGGCGGAAGCCGATATGCGGAACCGGTAACGTCCCGCTTCACGCGGATAGAACGGCGAAACCCACACGTTGTGCCATTCCGACGAGCAGAAGCAGACGACTTCGCCATCCTCCCGAAAACGATACACGTCCTCCGTGGTGGTCTTCACCGGGTGCACGTCTTTGATGCTGTAGCGGGTGGTTTTCGACGGCGGTGGCTGCGGGCGGTTGGCGATCGCGGCATTCAGTGCCGTATCGGCCGCTTCCAGATATTTCTCCATCAGGAAGGCCGAGGTGTGATGCGCCGCCGCCGCGTTGTCAAAACCATCGGCCGACCCGTCAGCCGGCAGCTGGTCCTTCAGCTCGACTTCTACCCCCAGCAGATCGCAGATGGTGTTCTCGTACTCCACGCGGTTCAGCCGCCGGAGCACCACCCTGCCCTCGACGTCCCGCGCAGCGGCATCGGCAACCCGCAGCCGGGGGGCAAGCCAGTTCACAAACGCCTCGATCTGCTCTTTCGCGGGACGTGGTTTTCCCGCGGGTGGCATCTGGCCGTTCTCCAGCCGGCGGGCGACCTCGCCCCACTGCTGGCGGTTTGCCGCATCCGTCAGCTCGAGGGAAAGACTGTCGAGCCGCAGATCGCCCCCCGGCTTCTCGCCACTGTGACAACTGGTGCAGTAGCTAGCGATGAGCGGTCGGTATTGAGCCTCAAACTGCCCGGCCTCGGTCTTCTGCGCGGCAGCTGGCCGAGCTGCCTCTGACTGAGCTGCATCAGCCTGCGCGGCCTTTGCCAGCAGAGATGCGGGAGGTGCGGAGTATGCCGCAAAAGTGATCAGCCCGCAGCTGAGCGCAGCGTACCAGCCGAACTGTCTGCACCGTAAAGCCATTGCAGATCTCCAGCCCGCCGCCCGGCGAGCAAACCGACACGTACCAGCAGTCGCAGTTCATGTTCACAAGTGTCCGCTATCGGGCGGGCGGCTACAAGCGGGGGCGAATGCCTGCCGGTCCCGATCTCTGTGGACTTCTTGATCCCGGCCACCATACAGCTGATACTCGCAGGCACTTCAATGTTCCGTCGCTCCCGGAGAATCCCATGTCTGACTGCTGCCCCCGTCTCGCGATTCTCAGACTGCTGCGTCAGCTGGTTGCTGTGGTCGCGCTGGTCGTTGCACTGCAGGCGGGCTACACCGTGGCTGCCGAGGCCAGGGCCCGACCGAATATCGTGCTGATCATGGCCGATGACATCGGCATTGAGGGGCTGGGCTGTTATGGCGGGCTGGACTACAAGACGCCCGAACTTGACCGGCTGGCGGCGGGCGGGCTGCGGTTCACCCATGCCTATGCCCAGCCCTTGTGTTCTCCCACCAGGCTGCAGGTGATGACCGGCAGGGGCAACCAGCGGAACTGGCAGGCCTTCGGAATTCTGCCGCGGGGCGAACAGACCATTGGCCACCGGATGAGCGAACTGGGCTATCGCACGTGCCTGGCGGGGAAGTGGCAGCTGACAAGTTACGACCCGCCGGATTTCCCCGGAGCGAAAGAGCGGCGGGGCACGGGCATGCACCCGCGGGATGCCGGCTTCGATACGTATTCGCTGTTTCATGCGGAGGAGACGGAGGACAAGGGCTCCCGCTATGCCAACCCCACCTTCCTGCGGGATGGGAAGCTGCATCGGGAAGTCAGCGGGAAGTACGGCGAAGATCTCACACTTGAGTTCATCATCGACTTTCTGAAGGAACCGAGTGACAGGCCGGCCTTCGTGTACTACCCCATGGCCCTGCCGCACTGGCCGATGGTGCCCACGCCGCATTCGATTGTGTGGGGCGAGCCCGAACGGAGACTGGAGGAAGGCACAAAGTATTTCCCCGATATGGTGGAGTACATGGACTTTCTCGTCGGGCGGCTGGTGAAGGAGATAGACCGGCTGGGCCAGCGGGAGAACACGCTGATTCTGTTCTATTCCGACAACGGGACCGACCGGCGAATTACCAGCCGGTTTCGTGACGGGAGTGAGGCTCGGTTTCGCAACAGCCGTGGAGAACTGGTTCCCCCCGCTGGAGTGAAGATTCGCGGCGGGAAAGGCCAGACGACACAGAACGGAATTCGCGTCCCGCTGATTGCCAGCTGGCCAGGCACCGTCAAACCGGGCGTCTCGCGCGAGCTTGTCAGTTCGACTGACTTCCTGCCGACGCTGGTCGAGATTGCCGGTGGAAAGGTCCAACCGCAGCCAGGTATTGACGGCGTGAGTTTCGCCCATCTGCTGCGGGGCGGGGACGGGACTTCGCGGGAATCGATCTTCTTCTGGTACGACCCGCGGCCCGGGTGGGACAAGGAACCTTACCGGCGGCATATTTTCGCACTCGATGGCCAGTACAAACTGTTTTCTGACGGCGGGCTGTACGACATTCGCGGCACGGGGTTCCGTGAAGAACCGGTGCCGGCGGATGCTGATGACGCGGAATCGGTGGCTGCCCGCAGCCACCTGCAGGCCGTGATTGAAGCGAAGATGCAGCCACCTCTTTCGGCAGCCGCCAGGCGGGAAGTTGATGCGTTCGGCCGCCCGGTGCAGGCGGACTGATTCGGACTTCCACCGCCGGCAGCCTTGAGCGCAGTCCCCCGGCAGGCCAGACTTCAGGGAACCGTCGCGCCACTGGCGACGGGATGTTGTCCATTCCTGGAGTCTTCCGACCGCGGGCCTGGCCGCCCCGGCTCTATCGAAAGCACGTTTTCATGCCGCGACTGGTTCTGCTGCTGCCGCTGCTGTGTCTGTCTGCTGCTGTTGCTCTGGCGGGTGAAGGAGAGCGGGCGATTCCCGGCACCCGTGTCGAGAACACCGGGGCCACGCGGAATTCTCCCGGGCCGATTTCCGTCTCTCCGCTGGACTGGCCGTGGTGGCGCGGGCCGCAGCGGAACGGAATGGCTTACTCCGAACAGAAGCCACCCGTTCGCTGGAGCGAGACGGAGAATGTAATCTGGAGCAGCCCGGTGCCCGGTCGGGGGCATGGGACGGTGATTGTCGTGGGGGACCAGCTGTTTCTGGCCACGGCCGATGAACAGGCCGAGACACAGTCGGTGTTGTGTTACGACCGTGAAACGGGCAAGCAGCTGTGGAAGACGCAGATCTTCGAGGGCGGACTGACAAAGAAGGGCAATGCGAAATCGACCCAGGCTTCGGGCAGCCTGGCCTGCGATGGCACCCGGCTGTTCGTGAACTTTCTGAACCGGGATGCCGTCCATACCACGGCCCTCGACCTGGAAGGCCGGCAGCTGTGGCAGACGAAAATCACCGACTATGTGGTTCACCAGGGTTTTGGTTCGTCGCCCGCCCTGTATGGCCCGCTGGTGCTGGTCTCGGCCGACAACAAGGGCGGCGGAGTCGTTGCCGGGCTCAACCGCAAGACGGGGCAAATCGTCTGGAAGAACGATCGTCCGTCGACTCCCAACTATCCTTCGCCGATTGTGCTGCCGATTGGCGGGCGGGATCAGCTGCTGATGACAGGTTGCAATCTGGTTTCCAGCTTTGCCCCGCTGACGGGTGAAAAACTGTGGGAAACTGAAGGAGCCACCACCGAGTGCGTGACTTCGACCGTGACCGATGGCCGGCTGATTTTCACCAGCGGCGGCTACCCGAAGAACCACATCTCGGCTGTTGTGGCCGATGGTTCCGGCAAGGTGGAGTGGGAGAACAAGACGCGGGTGTATGTGCCGTCGATGTTCGTCCGCGAAGGCCACCTGTACGGCGTGACCGACGCGGGAGTGGCCTGCTGCTGGAAGGCGGCGACGGGAGAGGAACTGTGGAAGGAACGCCTGGGTGGCACCTTCAGTGCTTCGCCCGTGCCCGTGGGCGATGTGGTGTATGCCACGAACGAGGCCGGCCGCACTTATGTTTTCCGGGCGACTCCCGCAGGAGCCGAGAAGCTGGCGGAAAACACACTGGGCGACGAGACCATCGCCACGCCCGTCATTTGTGGCAGCCGGATTTATATGCGGGTGGCGGCGCAGCAGGACGGAAAACGGCAGGAGACGCTGTACTGCCTCGGCAGCAGATAAGGCCGGCTGGCAGGGCGGGATGAGCCCGGTTCGCAGCAGCCCGTGGCCTGCTGCGGATTGTGCGAGTTACTCGGGTTGCAGGAGTGGATCCCACCTGAGTCCAGGCGTGGCCGGTGTGGTGTCGATCAGGCATTTCGGAACCTGGCAATCTGCCCCGTGAACCGGCAGTCACGGGCTGGTTCAGGGCAGCCTTTGCGGGGCAGAGGGGCTGTAGCTGTCCGGCTGCCGCAAGGCTGTGAAGTTTCCCCGCAGACGCAGGTTTCTCACGCCCGGTTTGACTTTTCACGTCTTAACATAGTGCTGAAAGAGTCGACAACATTCTTCTCCCCGAGTCCCCGCATCAGGAATATCGGAGCCGTCGGGATCGAGCGGATTCCTGACAGGAATCCAACCGTATTGAACTCTGTTTTAAGATTCGTATACAACACGCAATCCCCGATATGTACAGGCCTTATCGGGGATTCCGTCTGCCGCGACCAGGGCAATCCCGGAGAGAAAGGCTGGAACTTGAAACACGGGAGCCATTCAATCGGCAGCACCCCACAGTTTGTAAGGTGCGCTAAGGGATGTCCGTCAGTCGCAGCTGACAGTGCACCTGAATTGAAGGCGATTTTTCCTGATGTCGATGAAACCAGCATGGCGGTCGGTGGGTACTGCTCCAGAACCACGCCTCACATCCTCTGTCCGCCATGAAATGTCAGCCGGAATTCAACTCACTGCTGCGGGCTGATTCCATTGATTCTGATGCGGACCAGACTGCCCCGTTGTCGGGCAGTTTCTGTATTTGTGTCGCTGCTGGTTTCAGCCAGTCTTGAATTTCCCTACTGAACGGCAACATCACTGCAGGTAATGCAGCCGGTTCGATACAGCCTGTCACTGCGCAGTCCACATTGTGTGTGGGCTGGTTGAAATAAAGGTCAAGAGGTGAACAACAAGCAAGTCGTCGCACTCCTGTGTGCAAACTCTGGCCGCGCTGCAGAGATCGCGAAGCGCATCCAGGAGAGCGCCGTCGCGGAGCCGGTTGTCTGCGCGACCTCTGACGACTTCTGCCATACGGTGCAGCACCAGCGGATTGACGCCGTCATTGTCGAGCAGGAGCTGACGGGCTTTCTGTCGGGGCTTGAAATCATTGAGCGTCTGGCGGGCGACCTGCTGCAGCCAGCTGTGATTCTGCTGGCGAAGGACGTGGCCGCTCTGCGCGGAAAAGCAGCCCGCGTGAACGTGAAAACGCTGCTCGATACACAGACGGATTCCGGAACGATCGTCGACGTTCTGAAAGGCGAACTGCTGACGGCGGATGAGCCTGGCGTCAGCATTCCGCACAGTGTGCGGGTGCTGGTGCGGGATGCGGATTACGTTCCGCCGATTCCGCAGCTGCTGGTGCGGCTGCCGGGGTACCTCCACAACGAATCCGCCTCCATGGCCGAGCTGACGGAGGAGCTGTCCACCGATCCGCGTATTACGGCCGAACTGCTGAAGGTCGTCAACAGCTCCTCCACGGGGGTGCGGAGCAAGGTGACGCGGGTGTTCGATGCCGTGAACCTGCTGGGGATCCGGCGGACGGTTGCCATTGTGCTGTCGACCACGGTGCTGAACTCCCAGCAGAAACTGATGCAGACGCTGCCGGAAGGCTTCGAGCAGTGGTTCCGTCCTCGGACCGTTCTGATTGCGGCCAGTGCCTCGGCTTTTGCGGCCCGCACGAAGCAGGTTTCCGCTGACACCGCTCATATTCTCGGCCTGCTGCAGGATCTGGGTGTCCTGGTCATGGCGCGTGCGCTGGGAAAACCCTACCAGCGGGTGCTGGAACGCTGTCGGACCGTCGGCCAGCTGCAGCTGCACATCGCGGAACAGCAGGAATTCGCCTTCACCCACGCGGCCGTCTCGGCGGCTCTGTTTCAGCGGTGGGAACTGCCCGGCAGTTTTGTCCGCCTTGCGCTGGAACACCATACGCCGGCGGAAGAGTGCGAGTGTTCCACTGCGGAGCAGCACCTCCTGCAGCTGATGAAGGTGGGCGAGGCCGTGGCCGATCTGTACGACTTGCCCGGCCCGCAGCGGCACCAGCGGCTGCAGTCTCAGATGACCGCACTGTCTGGCGGGAAGCCGGAACTGTTCAAGTCCTGCCTCGCGTCTGCAGTGCAGAAAACACGGGAATTCAGCTCGATGTTTTCCGTGCCGGCCCCTTCGGCGGCCGCGCTGGAAAGCCTGACGGCCGATATCTCCCGGTTTGCGGCCGGCGAGCCGGTGAGCGAAGGGGAACGGGTGCCCGCGGTGGAGACCGGGGCCAGCCCGACTGAGGGCAGCAGCTTCTCTGTGAACGGGCATCTGTCGGCCACTTCGGCGGCAAAGATGATGGATGTCATCCTGCCTCCTTCGGAACCGCTGACTGACAGGAAGCTCTCGGTGACGGCAAAGCGGGCACCGGCCCTGCTGGTCATCGAAGATGAGGAAAGTATTGTCTCCGTCATTCGACTGATGCTGCTCCCGCTGGGCGTCCAGGTGCTCCAGGCGACCACCGGGCTGGAAGCCGTGGAACTGGCCAGAGAAGCCGATGCGATTCTCTGCGAAGTCCATCTGAAGTGTGGCAGCGGCATCGATGTGATCCGCGATGTTCGCAATGCACAGATTTCAATCCCGGTCATCATGAACAGTGAAGACCGTTCCCGGGAGACGATTCTGTCGTGTCTGGAAGTCGGCATTGCCGATTATCTGCTCAAACCGGTGACCCGCAACGCCCTGCTGGACCGGCTTCGCAAGCACACCAGCATCAGTCTCGGCCAGCAGGATGCGGTGCTGCGGATGGTGCAGGGCTACGTGCAGAACAGCGAACGCTGATCGGCCGCGACAGATCAGCCGGCTGTAACGGCCTGACTGTGATGGTGGCCTGGTGACTTTGCGGCTGTTTCTTCTGCCGCTGCTCTCCCGCTTGCGGCGGGCCAAATGCCATGTGGCGTGTGCACAGTCCCCTGCCGGCGGTTATCATGATGTCCGTCACTCTGCAGCTGCGCCGACGGAATGACTGCCGTCCGCAGCGGCTCTCTCCGTCGGACATCCCCGTGAAGTCGCTCTGCCCGTTCTGCAGCCAGCCCGTCCATCCGGAGGATCAGCGGTGCGCGGAATGCGGGGCTGATCTGCGGCCTGATGCCGGTCCCTCACCGGAGAATACCGGTGAGACGACGGAAACGTCTCCGGCCGAACCTCCCCCCGCAGAGCGAATTGCGGGGCTGCTGCTGGAAGGCCGGCGGGTTCAGGCCGTCCGTGAGTGGCAGCAGGCCACCGGGTGCGACCTGGTGGAAGCCGTGGTCGCGGTGGACCGCATCTCCGACCGGGCCGGAATCGCCCGTCCACGGGGATGTGCTGGCGTCCTGCTGTTGCTGGCTGCTATTCTGTCCGCCTGTCTGGTGACTGCTGCCTGACTGACGTGGACTGGCAGTCCTTTGCTCTTCCCTTCCGTGCTGCCACCGCTGCGGTTTCCGTCGCGGAATCAGCCCGAAGCGGCGGGCAACATTTCTGAGGCAGGGACTCCCTGCTCTGTGCAGGCCGGTCGCCGTCCTTCCCGATCTGATTCCATTCGCAGTCTGCAGCCCGAAGCTGCCATCGACTGCCTGGCCTGATTACGGAGCAAGCCTGATGCCACCTTCTGCAAGCACACCCGGGGAACCGTCCCCCCCGAAGAGTCATCTGACTCTGTGGATTCTGCTGTCGATCGTGGCTGCAATTGTGGTGGCGCTCCTGTTTCCGCATTTCGCCTCCCGCCTGTCACTCGGCGGCGAGGTGTTCCTCAGCCTGCTGAAAATGATGGTTGTCCCGCTGGTGGTTTCGTCAGTCATGAGCGGCATTCTGGGCCTGGGAGATGTCCGCAAGCTGGGGATCCCCGGTGGTGTGGCCGTACTGTATTACATGACAACCACCGTGCTGGCGGTGGTCATTGGCCTCGCCGCTGTGAATCTGATTCAGCCGGGTGTGGGGACAGTCTCTTCCGAGACCGTGGAATCCCGCAGCAGCGGCATGGGCGCGCCGGCCGTTCGCCAGGCAGTCCGCGAGTCGCTGGCCCGGGAATCAGGAGTGACCGAGAAAGACATCAGCCGGGCTCTGCCGCAGCTGGCACCCACGGCCCAGGACAAGCCCGATATGGGCACCATTCTGCACAACCTCGTGCTGATGCTGTTTACAGACAATCTGTTCAAATCGGCGGTGGAAACGCAGCTGCTGCCACTGATTGTGTTCTCCATCATTTTCGCCGGCATGCTGACGACTCTCGGCTCGCGGGTGGACTCCATCACGCTGATGATCGATCAGATCAACCACGCGCTGATGAACTTCGTCCTGCTGCTGATGAAAGTCGCCCCGCTGGGCATCTTCTGCCTGGTGGCGGCCCGCTTCGGTGCAGCTCAGGCCAGTGGAGAATTCCTTGATGAACTGCGGCAGACGGGCTGGTACGTGGCAACCGTTGTGGGCGGGCTGGGCGTGCACATGTTTATTTCTCTGCCGCTGATCTACTGGATCTTCACCCGCCGGAACCCGTACCTCTTTATTTATCACATGGGGCAGGCCCTGCTGACGGCCTTCTCCACCGCCAGTTCGTCGGCCACGTTGCCGGTGACGATGGAATGTGCCCAGGCCAATGCGGGCGTTTCAGAGCGTTCGACCGAGTTCGTGCTGCCGCTGGGGGCCACCATCAATATGGATGGCACGGCCCTGTATGAAGCGGTTGCGGCAATCTTCATTGCCCAGGCCATTGGTTTCCCGCTGGATCTGACAGCCCAGCTGACCATCGCCGTCACGGCGACACTGGCCGCCATCGGTGCGGCCGGTATCCCGGAAGCCGGCCTGGTGACCATGCTGATCGTGCTGAATGCCGTCGGCCTGCCGCTGGAGTACATCGGACTGATTCTGTCCGTCGACTGGCTGCTTGATCGGTTCCGCACGACGGTCAATGTGTTTGGCGATGCCGTCGGCGCCGCGGTGGTGGATCGCACCTTCCCCGTGACGGCCGACCAGCCCGTACCCGCCCTGGCCACAGCTGCTGCGGGGACAGCAGCCACGTCTTCCGCCGGAACGGTTTCGCCCGGTTCGGTAAATTCCAGGACAGCCGTGCCTCCCGCACCGCCTGCTGCCGTAGATCCCGCCAGGCCGGCGGCTGGCGATACAAAGAGCTGAGCCGGCAGGGGAAAATCCGCCTGCCGGCAGAAAGTGGCCGTGAGCGGTAACATTCCGGCGAAGTTTTCGCTGTGGATTTCAGAGTCGAACAGACAACGAAATCCAGATCGCAGCGGAGATGGAACCATGCCGGACGGAAGCCGCAAACGCCGTTTTTCCTCGAACCCGCACCGCCGGGCATGGTACGCTGTCCACCGTTCCCGGCGGTTCGCCCGCCGGTTCCTGTCTGTCTGAGAACAGGCCGGCTGGTGGAAACATCTCTCGAGGTTGCCATGCCACAGCAATGCACTGCGCGATCTGTCTGTCCCGTGTTCCTGCTGGTGCTGGCCATTGCCGTCCCTGCGCTCGGTCGGCGGCCTGTTGTGGCGGCTGCTGATCAGCCCGCTTCCCCGACCCTGGCGGCCGTGCGTGCGGTCGATCCGCATGTCCTGCCGACAGCAGACCGCGACGCCGCCGGAGACATGGTTTACAACCATCAGGTGCGGCGGCGGACGGAACTCAACGACCGCAGCACCAGCCAATGGCACGAGATAGCGGCCACCGCCGACTGGGAGAAGTTCCGCGAGGAGAAGATCGGGCGGTTGAGGCAGTCACTGAATGTGCCCGAAGCCCGACCGGCGATGCCCACCGTCCATGTGACGAACCGCTGGCAGGGAGGCGGATTCCAGGTCAGGAACCTGGCTTTTGTTTCTCCCACGGGAATGCTGGTCTCGGCGAATCTCTATCTGCCCGCCCGCAAACCGACAGAACCGGCTGCCGAACCGGCGCCCGCCTGGCCGGGAATTCTGATCGTACACAGCCACCACCGCCCGAAGGAACATGCCGAGCTGCAGGACATGGGGATGACCTGGGCCCGGGCAGGCTGCGCCGTGCTGGTTCCCGATCTGCTCGGCTATGGAGAGCGGCGGCAGCATCGGTTTGCTTCGGCAGAGGACTACGATGGGGAGTTTCGCGTCAGTCGGCAGGATTATTTCTTCCGGTATGACAACGGCGTGCGACTGCATCTGGCGGGCAGCAGTCTGATGGCGTGGTTTGCGAATGACCTGTTGTGCTGCGTCGATGTGCTGCTGGCCCAGCCGGGCGTGGATGAGAAAAAAATTGCGATCCTCGGCAGTGTGGCCGGTGGAGGCGACCCGGCCGCCGTGGTGGCGGCCCTTGATTCGCGGATCAGGGTGGCTGTTCCGTTCAACTTCGGTGGTCCTCAGCCGGAGAACCGCTTTCCACTCCCGGCTGATTCGGATCGATCATTCAATTATGCCGGCGGTGCTTACTGGGATACGGCCCGTAATCTGCGGCGGTCGGCCATCGATGGCTTCATGCCGTGGGTTATCGTGGGGGCGGTGGCTCCCCGCGGGCTGATCTACGCGCACGAGTTCGCGTGGGACCGCGACCGCGACCCGGTGTGGGCCCGGTACGAACAGCTGTGGAGCCTGTACGACGCGCGCGACCAGCTGGGTTTCACTCACGGGCGGGGTTCTGTGCGCGGGCGACCGCCGGAAGCCACGCACTGCACGCACATTGGCCGCGAACACCGGAAGATGATTCACCCGCATTTCCACCGGTGGCTGGGCGTCGAGGTGACTGCGGACTCCGAATACAGCAAACCCGTGCCGGCCAGTCGGCTGCAGTGCTTCACCCGCGAATTACCGCAGAATCTTCCGCTCCAGACCTTGAGCGATGTGCTGCCTCCGCAGGTTGAACGTTCGCTGACCGCTGCCCGCCAGGCACGCGACGAATCGCAGTCCCCGCGGCAGCAGCTGCAGCGGGAGCTGGAACCGCTGCTGGGCGAGATCGCCCCGGCGGACAGTCCACAGTTCACACCAGCGGAGTCGGTAGCAGGTAAAGACGGGGCGACTTCCTCCCGTCTGCTGATTCAGCGGGGCCGGCTGACGGTGGAGCCAGGGATTGACCTGCCGCTGATCGTGCTGCAGAACGCCGACAGACAGGACGGGGCGCGTCGGCCCGCGGTGGTGGCTGTGGCGCAGACCGGCAAACAGGCCTTTCTGAAGCATGGGGCGGAAGAGATTGCCACCCTGATCGACGGTGGCTGCATGGTGGTGCTGTGCGATCTGCGGGGCACCGGTGAGACGTCCCTGGCCGATTCACGCAGCCCTTACAGTAACCTCACCTCCCGCACCTGCACGGAATTCATGCTCGGTGGCACGCTGGCCGGCAGCCGGCTGAAAGACCTGCGGACGGTGCTGGGCTGGCTGAGAAGCCGGAAGGACATCGACACGGACCGGATCGCTCTGTGGGGCGACTCATTCGCGGCGGTCAACAGCCCCGATACAAAGACCGATGTCCCACGGAGAATTGACAGCGAACCGGCTCAGTCGGAACCCGGTGGCATGCTGTTGTCGCTGCTGGCCGCTGTGTATGAGGACGGGCTGGCTGCGGTCTCTGTCTCCGGCGGGCTGCTCTCACTGGCCGAGGTACTGCAGCATTCCCGCGTGGAGATCCCGCATGATGTGGTGATTCCCGGCCTGCTGAAAGTGGCCGATGTCAGCGACCTGCTCCGGCACCGTGGCCCGCTGCCCGTGCGGGTTGCGGGACTGGTCGATGCGGCCAACCGCCGGGTTGCTCCGGAAGCGGTGACATCCCGCCTGCGGGACGCCGGTCTCAAAACCGCTCACCCGGCAGGCATCACCGTGGCGACCGACCACCAGGGAACAGGGGCCTGGCTGCTGCAATCCCTGCAGCCGCACATCTCGCAGATGGAAGAGTAAGCAAGCCATGCCCCGGTGTCAGCCAGGGCTGATGGTGACCGAATTCAGGGCCGGGCTGAGCAGTGGATTCGCGGAACGGAAACTCGCCCGCACCTGCAGATACCGGCCGGTGGGAGCGGGCTGGTTGCGGCTGGCTGCAGTCCATTCGCTCCAGCGGGAATCGGGAACAGCCGTCGGGCCGTTGCGGTGGCTCAGACGCAGGTCCGTCTCGGGCTGCCCTTCGGCAAAACCCACCGTGCCGTAGCCGTTCCCGCAGAACCACATCCGCCAGGTGTCTTTGTACCGCTGGATTTCCGGGTACTCCACAATCTGATCGTCCCACGACGGCTTCGCCGAGGGCGAAAGCACCGGGGCGACCGGGCCGCGTTCCCAGTGAATCCCGTCCAGACTTTCGGCGTAATAAATGCGGTAACGGGGTTTGGCCCAGGAGTACCACATCTGGTACACGCCGTGTTCCAGACGCACATAGCAGCGGGATGTCACGTTCCGCTTTTCACTCTCGGCGAACTGATCGCCGAAGACCGGGTTGCCCTTATACTTCGTCCAGTGGATGCCATCCTCGGATTCCGCCAGGCACAGATGGATGTTGAGGTTTCCCCGCTGGCTGTACTGCCCGGCGGTGTACCACATTTTCCACTGATCACCCACCCGCAGCACCATCGGCACGCAGGCTCCCGCACCATCGGGAGAGTCGCGGTCACCGCGATCGAGAATCGGCTCGTCCTGCACCCGCTGCCAGGTGATACCCGCATCGTGCGACTCGGCCAGGCCCATGGCCCATCTGGTGCCGAGACCCTCGAAGCCCCAGCCGGTGTAATACATCCGCCAGTGAGTTTCCGTCACTTTGACGACTCGTGGCTGGTTGAGCAGGTTGCCCTCCCAGTTGTCGGTGCGGGGAGTCAGCACGGGGCTGGAAGGGTGCTCCTTCCAGACGGTCGGCTGGCTGGCATCGGCCTCGGCAAAGCCAATTCCCGCTCCCTGGCGACCGCAATAGTACATCCGGTAACGGCGGCCCTCGTCGGTGGGAATGACCGAGACGCCGTTGGTCCAGTTGTCCCAGCTGCCCGACTGTTTCGGCCCGTAGACGGGGTTATCAGCGTGCTTCGTCCACGTCTGCGGGACGGTCCACTGGGCCAGCCAGTCGAGCGAAACCTTCTTCGGCGGCGTCTCACCGAGGTCTGTCACCGCCGATTCAAAAGTCCCCTGCCTGGTGTACCCGGCGTCTGTTTTCGCCAGCCGCAGG